>SLOV01000265.1 GCA_007132345.1 Kiritimatiellia bacterium | reverse complement strand
GATGCATCGGGCACTTTCGGGTGGGGCAACCCGCCGCCATTCGCCGATTTCTTGCGAATCACTGGGGGCTGTTTGTTCTTCTGCTTCCGTTTCTTATCGCTCATGAGGCCTCCACTCGTTCAGTAGTAGGCTACGGTTTCATGCGTGCCGGGTCAAAGAGTTTTCACCGATGCAGGCCATCGAATGCCGCCTGGAGGGGGGGCAGGAGCGGTGCCATGAGCTATGGGAGTTGCTGTCCTCGTGCCGCACCGGGTTGCCACGTGCAAAAAACGTGCTTATGATAAGCTTACTAGGATAGATTAGACGCAAGGTGCCGCCATGAATGATTGCAAACCCATCCATTTCCTGCTGAACGACCGGGAGATCGAAGTTCGGGAGCCCGCCGGATTACTCGTTCTCGATTTCCTGCGTCGGCGTCAGCACCTGACGGGGACGAAAGAAGGGTGCAAAGAGGGCGACTGCGGGGCGTGCGGTGTGCTCGTTGGCGCATTCGATGATGCGGGCCGGCTTTGGTACCAGCCTGTAACGTCCTGCCTGATGCCGCTCGGCGAATTGCATGGCAAGCATTTGGTCACGATCGAGGGCTTGAATCTGCCTGCCGCCCTGTCCCCATTGCAGGAGGCCATTGTGCGCGAAGGGGGCACGCAATGCGGTTATTGCACGCCGGGCATTGTCGTATCAATGACGCACTGCCTGATGGAGAAGCGTTCGGCCGTTACGCTGGACGATATGAAACTGGCCCTCAGCGGGCACCTCTGCCGGTGCACGGGCTATGGTTCCCTCAAGCGTGCCGGCGCGGCCATGGCCGACCTCTGGAGCGCAGACGAGCGCGCGGCGGAGGACGGGCGGCTGGAGTCGCAACTGGGGCTGCTGGCCAGGAAGGGGGTTCTGCCCGACTATTTCCCGCGGATTCCAGAGCGACTCCGCGCCCTGCAAGAGCGGCTTGAGCGGGATCGCACGGAGTCCGGTGCGCCGCCCACCTTTCGCATTGCGGGCGGGACGGATCTCTATGTGCAGCGGGGCGAGGAGATTCCGGATGGTCCGGTCGATGTGCTCAACCATCATCCGGAATGGTGCGGTGTTTCGCGCCATAACGGGACGCTGCACATTGGCGCGCTGACCACGTTCGAGGCGCTGTCCCACGATACGGCCTTCCGGGAGGTTGTGCCGCGCATTGGCGAGTTCATGCACCTCATTGCCTCCCTCCAGATCAGAAATCGAGCCACCTTGTCGGGCAACGTGGTCAACGCCTCGCCGATCGGCGACATGACCATGCTGTTGCTCGCCCTGGAGGCGGACATCACGCTGGAACACGGCGGTAAAGAGCGGCGCCTGCCCCTGCGCCACTTCTATAAGGGATACAAGTCCCTCGCCAAAGAGCCCAACGAAGTGCTCACCCGCTTCTCGATCCCCGTTCCGGGCGAGACGATGCTGGTGAATTTCGAAAAGATCTCAAAGCGCGAGTGCCTGGACATCGCCTCCGTCAACAGTGCCATCAAGCTGACCCTGCGCGATGGGGTTATCACCGGGGCCAGCCTGGCCGCGGGCGGCGTGGCCCCGATCCCCAAGTATCTCCCCGAATCGAGCGCACTTCTGGTCGGGCGCAAACCGGACGAGTCACTGGTGCGCGAGCTGCTGCCGCGTATCCAGCAGGAAATCTCGCCGATCAGCGATGTGCGCGGTAGCGCGGACTACAAGCGGCTGCTGCTCCGGCAACTGGTGATCGCCCACTTCGTGACGCTCTTTCCCGAGACGATACGCCCCGAGTCCTTCAACTCCGGAATGCAGGGAGCCAGCCCCCGATGAAGATTCATATTGATGCCCCCCTGCACGTTCGCGGCGAATCGGAGTATGTCGACGACTTGCCACCGCCCGCGGGCATGCTGCATGCCCAGGTCTTCGGCTCGCCCGTCGCGCATGGCCGGGTCAAGGCGCTCGATGTCGAGGCGGCTCGCCGTGCAGAGGGCGTGGTGGCGGTCCTCACCGCGAAAGAGATCCCCGGCAAAAACATTCTCGGCCCCATCGTGCTGGACGAATGGCTCCTCGCCGAGGATCTCGTTGAATATGTCGGCCAACCGATGGCCGTGGTCGTCGCCGAGACATGGGAACTCGCCCGCAAAGCGCTTCGTCTCGTTCGGACGGAGATCGACCCGTTGCCGCCCGTCGTCAATCCGCGTGAAGCCTTTGCGAAAGGAGAGGTGATCCACGAGGGGCGGACCTTTGCACTGGGCGATGTGGACGCGGCCTGGTCAATGTGCGATCTCGTTCTGGAGGGAGATGTCGATCTGGCCGGCCAGGAACATCTCTACCTCGAGACCAATCGCGCCCGCGCCATGCCGCGCGAGGATCGCACAATGCAGGTGTTTGCCGGCACGCAGAGCCCATACGCCACACAGAAATCGATTGCCCGTATTCTCGGCGTGGCCGAGCACAAGGTTGAGGTGGACGTCCTCCGGCTTGGCGGCGGATTTGGCGGCAAGGAGGACCAGGGCACCCACTGGGCCTGCATGGCCGCTTTGGCCGCCCAGCATACCCGGCGCCCCGTCGAGTTGGTGTTGAGCCGAATGGACGACATCCGGATGACCGGCAAGCGCCACCCTTATCTCAGCGACTTCAAGATCGGGCTCCAGAAGGACGGCACCATCCTCGCCTTCGAGGCCCGCCACTATCAGAACGCCGGCGCGTATGCCGACCTTTCGCCACCTGTTCTCGAGCGGACCCTGTTTCACAGCACGAACTCCTATTATATTCCCAACGCCCGCATCTTCGCCGTGCCATGCAAGACGAACCTGGCCCCCAATACGGCCTTCCGCGGCTTCGGCGGGCCGCAGGGCATGGTCGTGATCGAAGCCGCGATTTCAAAAGCCGCCGAGGCGCTCGGTCTCTCCCGCGAAGCCGTGCAACGGAAGAATCTGCTGAAGGACGGTGACGAATTCCCTTACGGTCAGAAGGCCTTCGAGTGCCAGGCCCGCTCCACCTGGGACCGGCTCGTCGAACAGGAAGACCTTGTCGGTTGGCGCAACGAAATCGACGCCTTCAACAGCAGGCACCCCATGCACAAGCGCGGCCTGGCCATCATGCCGGTCTGCTTCGGCATTTCCTTCACCAAGACTTTTCTGAACCAGGCCAGCGCGTTGGTCCTCATCTATGCCGACGGCAGCGTCAGCGTGGCCAACGGCGGTGTGGAGATGGGGCAGGGCAACAACAGCAAACTCTGCAATATCGTGGCCGAAACCCTGGGCATTCACGACGAACGCGTCCGCTGCGAAAGCACCAATACCCGGCGCATCGCCAACATGGCCCCGTCCGCCGCGAGCGCCACCACCGATCTCAACGGGCAGGCCAGTATCCTTGCCTGCGAAAAAATCCTGGTGGGACTCAAGGCCTTGGCGGCCAAGCAGTTGGGCGCCTCCCCCGACGAGGTGGCAATCGTCGACGAAACCGTGACGGTGCGCGGCGAAAAGAGCGACTGGGACTGGCCCAAGCTTACCGCCGAGGCCTGGCTCAACCGCGTGCCGCTCATGGCGCACGGCTTTTTCGCAACGCCCGAAATCTATTTCGACCGCGAAACCGAGAAGGGGCACCCCTTCGCGTACCATACCTATGGCGCAGCCGCTATCGAGGTGGAGCTCGACGCGCTGCGCGGGAGTTATGCCATTCGCAAGATTCGTGTGGTGCACGATGTGGGCCGCCCCATCAATCCGGTGGTCGATCTCGGGCAGGTCGAGGGCGGGCTGGCTCAGGGTCTCGGATGGATATCGCTGGAAGAGCTGAAGTTCAACGAGCAGGGCTTCTTTACCTCCAACAGCCTTTCGACTTACAAAGTGCCCGACGTCTATTTCATGCCCGACGACATGCGCGTCACCTTCCTCGATGCCGTCGAAAACAGGCGTGGGCCGCTCGGATCGAAGGCCGTCGGAGAGCCTCCGCTCATGTATGGCATTGGCCTCTTTTTTGCGGTTCGCGATGCCATGCGCGCCTTCCGCCCCGACCTCGCCTTCAACTTTGCCATGCCCCTCACGCCCGAGCGGGTCCTGACGCAGTTATATCCCGAAGCGCTCGCGGAGGTTCAGCCTTCGCTCCAAGCCCCGACACCCGTCGGTGCATCCACGCCGTAGGCGCCATCGCCACGCATCATTCACACCGCACGTCCATGAATCGGGATATGATGTTTCATGTCCCTCCGGCGCATCGCTTGAAGATTCAGCCTTGCAATCCGACGTGAAATCCCGCATGGGCACCGCGAGTTTGCTGCGGAAAGACTATAGGAACTCGATTTGGCTATGGATGTAGAACTGTTTTTCTCCATCGTGCTTGCCGTCATCGGCGGACTGGGCATCTTCCTGGTCGGCATGCGCTTCATGTCCGAGGGCTTGCAGGCGGTCGCGGGCGATCGCTTACGCCGCATGATCCGGGCCGTCACGCAAAACCGCATCATGGGCCTTCTGACCGGCCTGTTTGTCACCTGTGTGGTCCAGTCCAGCACCGTGACCACCGTCATGACCGTGGGCCTGGTGAACAGCGGATTCATGACCCTGAAACAGGCGCTCGGCGTGATCTTTGGGGCCAATATCGGGACGACCATCACGGGCTGGATTCTGGTGCTGCAAATCGGGCGCTATGGACTCCCGTTGCTGGGCGTCGCTTCCTTCTTCTATCTCTTCTCGAAGAACGACCGCATCCGCTATCTGGGCATGACGTTTATGGGGGTCGGCATGCTCTTCTTCGGCCTGGAACTGATGCGTAATGGTTTCTTTCCCCTTCGCGATCACGAGGGGTTTCGTACGTGGTTCCATGCATTCGAGGCGACAACCTATCCCGGCGTCATCAAGAGCGTAATCGCCGGCGCAGTGCTTACCTTTCTGCTGCAGTCCTCGTCCGCCACGCTGGGTATTACCATGGGGCTGGCCAGTGCCGGTGTCATTCAATTTCATACGGCCGCCGCGCTGGTGCTGGGCGAGAACATTGGAACCACGATTACGGCCTTTCTCGCTTCGCTTGGCGGAACCACGACCGCAAAGCGCGCCGCGTGGGGCCATATTCTTTTCAATCTAACCGGAACTTTCTGGTTCATCCTTCTCTTTCCCGTCATGACCACGCACGTCATTCAGCTTGTGGGGCATGACCCGAACCTGATGGAACTGCGCGAGGGCGTAGAAACCTATCCACACATCCTGCGATCGATCGCCCTGGTGCACACCGGCTTTAACGTAATCAACGCCCTGCTTTTTCTGCCGTTCCTCGGCGTGCTGGCCTGGGTGGTCGAACGGGTCGTGCCCCAGCCCACCGTGCGAGAAATCAATCGCCTGGCCTACTTCGATGTACGCATGGCCCACTCTCCTTCGCTGGGCATTGTGCAGTCGCGCGAACAGATCCATGTCATGGGCGAGGCGGTGGAGAAGATGTTTGGCTACATGGAAGGGATCATGGCCAAGCCTGGTGGCGACGGCGTTCTCGAGGAGAAACTGTTCCGGCGGGAGAGCATCCTCGACCAGATGCAAAAGGAGGTCATGGTTTTCCTCGGCAAACTCCTGGCGGGCGAGGTGCCGCACAAGGTCAGTGACGAAGCGCGCGGCCAGGTGCGCATGGCCCATGAATACGAGGCGCTGAGCGATTATCAGGCGAATATCCTCAAGTCATGGATCAAGCTGCGCAAGAACGGGTTGACCGTCAGCGAAGAAGGATTAAAGGATCTGCAGCAGCTCCACCGCGAGATCTCCGAGTACGTGCATTTCATCAACCAGGCGGCGCGCGCCAACCAAACCGATGTCATCGCCAGGGCCCGCGGCGATGGTGGAAACATCACTCGCCTGATGAAACAAATCCGTAAGCGCCACCTGCAACGCTTGAGCGGGAAAGAGACGGCCCCGATGGAGAGCCTGATCTACTTGGATATGCTGAACCATTACCGGCGTATCAAGGACCATGCCTTCAACGTAGCCGAAGTGATCGCCGGCGAGAAATAGCCCACCCTTTCCCTGCGCCTCCGCCGTGTAGCCGCGTCGGCCGCAGGCCACGTACGAAGTCTCGTGGCTACGACGTGAAGAATCATGCGGTGACCGGCTCCGCGAGTGGATGCGTGGGGGTGTCAGCCTTCTCTGTGTGGGGAAAGATTGGGGTGTACGAGTAGGTGTACGAGTACGGGGGGCGAACACATACTCGTACTCTCGAATCTCTTCGAAGATCGTCAGGGATCGCAGTTGCCCAACCTGAATGCCGAGTGTGGTTGCATCGTGAAGGACGGGGCTGTCATCCGTTGAGTTCTCGGGGGTTCAAGAACCCCCGGAAAAAAAGCGCTTTCAAGAAAGCGCACTCCACATTTCGGAGTGCGGGTTCTCGAACCCGCTTTCTTGCGCGCCTTCTCGAAGGCGCGCTGGTGGTTGGATATTCCGCCCGCGCGCCGAATGAATCAACACACCCGCTACGACGTGGAGAACCATGCGGTGGCCGGCTCCGAGCGTGGATGCGTGGGGGCTGTCCGTTTTCTCTGTGTGGGGAAAGATTGGGGTGTACGAGTAGGTGTACGAGTACGGGGGGCGAACACTGACTCCTGCTGCGATTCTTACTCTTACTCTTACTCTTACTCTTACTCGTACACCTACTCCTACACGCACCTCTGCTCCCCAAATTCCGTTCT
>SLOV01000034.1 GCA_007132345.1 Kiritimatiellia bacterium | reverse complement strand
TAAGACGGGAACACTTCCCGTCTCCCACAGCCCATCAGCACGAAACCCTGGCCGGCTTGTGAACCACGACTCACAGAGACGTAAACTCTCACTCGCCACCCTTACTCGGATACCCTTAGGCGAAACGCTTACACCATACCATTCCGCAGAGAACCCATGACCCCATCACACACACGCTATTTCGAAAGCAACAATTCGCGTTGGTTCGCGGTTCAACCTCCCCTCCGCCGCTTAGCAGCGGCGGCTACATAGCCGCAGCGGCCGCAGGCCACGTGCAAAGTCACGTGGCTACGACGTGGCCGGGCGAGGAAGAAGACCTTATCAGCGGCCATTTGCAGCCATGTCAACTCTATTGAAAAATGAGGAGACCGCGACCCCGACTAGGGCCGAACTGACAGTGAGCGC
Source organism: Kiritimatiellia bacterium (assembly GCA_007132345.1). GTDB lineage: Bacteria > Verrucomicrobiota > Kiritimatiellia > SLOV01 > SLOV01 > SLOV01. Next base: position 6,277 of record SLOV01000034.1, on the reverse strand, counting down.
GATGGGCGTGTGTCAGACCTTGGTTGGGACGACGCCGTGAAGGTCAACTCGCACAGGGGAATCTCCCATACCTTGCAGCGCAGTCGGCGCAGAAAGGTCGCCTCCTGGACATCCTCCGCGCGCCGAACCAGCATGGCAACCACCTTGACCGAGGCAACCGCCTTCAGCCGCGGCCCCACCCTTCCGGCGCCGGAAGCAGATAAGCAGGCAACAACTCGACCGTCCGATTTGGCAAGTTGCAGATTCGATCCTTGTTCCACCAAGTGCAGGGTGTCCCCGCACTGAACCCGGAACAGCGCCGTGTGGATTGGATGATCCGGAGGATACCGCCCGGCGTAGTCGATAAAGAGATCTTCCAGCCTCAGAATTTCATAGCTTTGCAATGCCGCGGCGTGATGCAGCGGTTGGTAGGACTCGCGGCGTACCAGTACCCGGCCCGAAGTCAGCTCAGAAAGGAACGGATTCGGGCGGTCGGTCCTGGCAAAAACGGAAAGCGTCTGGCGGGCGCGCGTCATGCCCACATAAAGCACGCGTCGTTCTTCCTCTCGCTGGTGTGCCGGACCGCGTGGCCAATCGCCACAGAGCAATACGTGCTCAAACTCGGTGCCTTTCGCAGCATGAATGGTCGAGAGCACCAGGCCATCGCCGAACTGCTCGTCGCGCCGTCGCTGTGCCAGCGACTCGTAGAGGAACTCGACGCAGGCATCCACCAACGTCGGCTCGTTGCCCGTCTCCGTTTCCCATGCGTCCAGGAGCTTGCGTAGCAGCCTCTGCCACACATTGGGCTGGGTAGCCGGCGCTGCGCACTTCGCAATGAGATCGGAAGCGCGAAGCACTTCGCGACGCATGGCGCACAAGTCGCGCAATGCAGCATCCCACTCACGCACCCGCGCAAGCGACGGCATGGGCCCGCCATTCATTGGCCAGGAAACGGGGATGCCCGCAGCCTCCGCCTCGGCGCGAACCCAGGCAAGGTCGGCGGAGGTACGCGACAACACCGCCATGCCGGACCAGTCGGCGGCGCCGAGCGCGTGCAGCCGCTGCGCTTCGCGCAAGATCGATGCCGCCTGTTCCCGCGCGTCATCCACCTTGACCACGACGACACGGCCATGCGAAAGCCCGTCGCGGTCTTCCAGGATGCCCCCGTAGTCTTGTGTACGGCGGGCCTGATCGATCCCTATTTCATGATCGGTCTTCATCCGGTCCCGGTTGCGCCGGATCACCTGATTCGCCGCCTCGATAATCGCGCGCGTGGAGCGGTAGTTCTCGACCAGGTAATGGCACTCGGCGCCATAGTCTGCTTGGAACTGCCGGATATATTTCACGTTCGCGTTGCGGAACCCGTAGATGCTCTGATCGTCGTCGCCCACGGCTAGAATCGAGAGCTTACGATCAGGGTCATTGAGGGTCCGCCCGGCCACGGATTCGACCAACCGGTATTGCCCTTCGTCGATATCCTGATACTCATCGACGAGAATGTGTTCGAAGCCGGTCAGCAAGCGGTCGCGCGCGTCGTCAGGATCGACGCCCTCCAGCGAAGCGTCTCCGCGAAGTACCCGTGTAGCCTCCTCGATCATGGCATCGAAATCGGGTGCCGCATCACTTTCTCGCGAGATACCTCTGCATGAGTGCCCCAGCAAACGCAGAGCCAAGGCATGATAGGTGAGAATCGTGACACCGATGGCGTCACGCCCGACGAGTTCCGCAAGTCGGCGGCGCAGCTCGATTGCAGCTTTGTGATTGAAGCAACAGATGAGAATAGCGCGCGGCCGAACCCGCTTCACGCGGAGCAGATAGGCGCATCGATGAACCACCGTCCGGGTCTTGCCGGACCCCGGCCCGGCGAGGACGAGCAAGTTCGCTTCGGGCGATCGGGTGACGATCCTGATCTGGTCCCGGTTACCGAGCGAATCGACGATGGCACGATAGGAACGGGCCGTGGTGGCGCGCTCGATCATCTTGCGGCTATCGGCAAAGACCTTTCCGATGAAACTCTCGCGATCCATCCCGAAATAGTCGCGCACCAGTTCGAGCGCAGCCCGGATCCGCTCCAGTCCGCGGCGCGCATATTCGTTCATGACATGGACCTGGAAGACGCGTGTGTCGTAATGGAGCTGCAGAGCTTGGAAGTTCTCCCGGGTGAAGCGTTGTCCCCTGGCTTCGGGCAACAGCCGCACGGTCATGGCAGAGCGAAAAATCGCCAGCCCTTGTTGCAGGACAATCACACCTTGCTCGTGCAGATACATGAGCCCGCGCTCCAGCGCGGCTTGCCGGTCTTTGACCTCTGAGCGCAGCGTGAGGTCCCGGTCGATCGCCTCTTCCAACTGCTCGAAGGAGAAACTCACGAGCAGTTGCGCGGAAGGATCGGAGCCCGGCGGAACGGTTTCCAGCAGGCTCTCCAGCAGAACCGAGGCGACCCGGCGGCGGCGGCCGGCCAATTCCGTCACGACGGCCCAGGGGCGACGCACCCGGACCCGGTACTCGTCCCGGCCCACATGTCGCACATCGAGGCTGCCGGACTGTGCCGCGAATCCTCGCCCGTCTTCGCAAAGGCTGCGAAGCAGGCCCCGTAGCATTTCGGTAGAGCAAGACACCTCCCGCGCGAGCAACGCGTCGTTGATCCGCCGCAGATTCATGGGCAGCCATCCCTCTGGATCGGGCTCCTCTTCGGTCAAGAGCTTGAGGAACGCTTCATCCACATGTAACACGCGGCGCAGGCGCAGCTCGGAATGGTCCTGCACTTTATAGCGGAGAAACGCCGTCAGGAGCGTTTCCTTCTTCACAAGGCGCGCGTCTGACATCGAACGTAGTATTTTGAAGAGGCGCGCGGCGAGGTACTCGTGGCTGCGGAGTCGCACGGGGCCCGGGGCCGCACCGTTCTCCTGCGTGTCAGCGACAAGCGCCTGTGCCTCGGGCAAAAGCGCCAGGCGATCGATCGAAAGCGCTTCGGTTGCGCTGGCATCCATGATTTCGCGAAGAATCGCTATCCAGAGCGCGGCCTGCGAATCCGCAAGACGGAGCGGCGCCATCTTCTCTCTCGCCTCTTCCAGGCTCGTCACAAGCAGACGCACCTGAAGTATGTTTGAGCGGTTCTCGTTCCGCTCCACAAAGCCGGCACGCTCCAACCAGGAGACGGCCGTGCGCACTTTGGTGTCCGCCATTCTTTCGTCGAGCGAGAAGCTCACGTCCACGTCTTCGTCCCGCAGGAGTTCACCGGTGGTCATAACCACTTCTTCGCTATTGGTGACCCTTCCCGCTTTGCGCAAACCGCGCAGGACTTGCGCGATGTCTTTGCGGGTCAGTTCCGATGCCGCACCGAGGCCAAACTGTCGTTCGCAGTCATCTTCGTTATAGAGCAATACACAGTTCGCTGGCAGCCGGTCGCGCCCGGCACGCCCGGCCTCCTGAAGGTAGTTCTCCAACGAAGCGGGTGTGTCGCCATGAATCACCAACCGCACATTCTCCTTATCGATGCCCATACCGAAGGCGTTGGTGGCGCAGATGACGCGCAAGTCGCCCCCGATGAACGCATCCTGGATCCGCTTCTTTTCCGGTACGGGCAATCCGGCATGAAAGAAGGCGGCAGGCCAACCCTGTTCGCAAAGAAATGCCGCGGTGAATTCCGCTTCGTCGCGTTTTGCGCGGAAAACGATCGCAGTACCGCCAGCCCCATTCAGTCGCTCCCCGAGCAATTGATGCACACGCGGCAGCTTTTCGTGCTCGCCCACCCCTTGCACCTCGAATGAAAGGTTGTCGCGCTCGACACCGCCCTGGAACAGCGTCAAATCGCGACCCGTTTCACGCCGGAAATAGTCCCGGATCTCCTCGATCACATCGCGTTTCGCCGTGGCAGTGAAACAGGCAATCGCAGGAACTTCGGCGGCCTGGGCGGTGGCCAACTCGCGAATAAAGCGGCCGATGTAAAGGTAGTCCGGCCGGAAGTCATGCCCCCACTTGGAAAGACAGTGCGCCTCGTCGAGCACCCAGCACCCGATCTCGCGGTATCGCGCCGCCTCGCGAAAGGAGCGGGAGCGAAGTTGTTCAGGCGAAATATAGAGGAGTGCAACGCGTCCCATGCGAACACCGCGCAATACTTCGCCGCGCTCCGGTGGAGTCAACAAGCCCGAAAGGGCAGCCGCATTATGCATTCCCGTGCGCCGCGTGACGCCGTCGACCTGATCTTTCATCAGGGCCTGCAGCGGCGAGACGACCACGGTCAGTTGCCCTCGGCGGAAGTTGCGCACGAGGGCCGGAAGCTGAAAGCAGAGTGACTTGCCGGCCCCGGTCGGCAAGACGGCGAGCAGCGACTCGTTGCGCATCCCCGCCGCGACCACATCGCGTTGCAAGCTGCCGCCGCTGGGATTCAAGGGGGTATCGCGGAATGCCGGGAACCCGAAGTAGCGCTTCAGTTGCGTTTCGGGGTGGTGCGTCTGGCGGCAATAGACGCATGTCGCGTCTCCACAGTCCTTGTCACGCAGCCGCTCAAGTACATCGACAATGCCCGGATGCTGTAGCCGCACCCAGGGAGGCAAAACAGAGTCTGAGCCTGCCACCCGCATCCAGCAAAGTGCGAAGGCAAAGGCCCATCGCTGTTCGGGCTGCTCGAATTCCTGAAGTTCAACCGCGCGAGCGGCGGTTTGGCAGGAGAGTTCACCGAGGAGATCCCGGAGCAGGGGCAGTGATTCGTCGAAAGGTTTCTGTCCAGCCGGCTTGCCTGCGGCGGCCCAAAAGACAGCGGCCATGCCTTGGGCCAGACCCGTGTCACCATTCCACTCGCAGCACAAAAGCGCGCGGAGGCAGGCAAACAGGTGCGGCGCTCCACGGGCCATGCCACCCAGAGCATCGACCTCGTCGGCCAACAGAGTGCCGGCAAGGCCTGCATCCGCGACCGGGTCGTTGAGTGACTCGCTGACAAGTTTGTAGTCCTTGACCAGCCGGTGATAGGGATTCTCAGGAAAGCAGATGGGCGACAGGAACAGCGTATCAATGACCGGTAGTTCGAGCAGCCGCAGGTCGGCGTTCTTCTCGGCCAGAATCGGCAGATCGTGACGCAACAGATTATGCCCGACCACGGCAGTCGCGTGTGACGCGAAACAGTCCAGTTCGCCGAACACGTCCGGGCGCTGGGCGGCCGGGCCGGAACGGAAAAAGGTCCGATCCCGCAGCACGGCGCCCACCTTGATGATCCGCCCGTCGGGCCGGGTTTCGAGGTCAAGCAACAGACAATCGGCGATAAACTCGGGCATGTGCTCCCGTTGTGACATTGCGTTAATCAAGCAACTTTCACGCCATTCGGCGAACCAAACGAAACGATCTTGTGGCACCTTACAACGAATTCATCCACTCACAGCAGGCAGCGTCCTGGCAATCGACTCGCTCAAACTGCGCCAGTCCGGGCCGGTGGCCAGGGCCTGATTGATTTCGAGTTCGATGCCGCAGTATCCGCGCGGAAAGCGACGTCGCAGGAAGGTTGTGAAGCCGTCGGCTTTGCCGAGGTACGGATAGTTCTTCCGAACACGGAGTGAGGGATCGACGCGCCGCAGGGCCTGCGCCCATGCCGCCGCCAACTGTCGCTCTCCGGCACGAACCGGGTCGTAGAGCAGCCCGATGTCGGCGGTGCGTTCCTTACCGTCCAGTACCGGGGTAAAGGTGTGAACGCTGATATGAAGAAGTTTTCCATCAGCGCGAAGCGTTGAAGCAATCTCTTGCTCCACAGCCTCACGGTATGGGCGGTAGTACGAATCGAGAATCTTCTGTCGCTCCGATGTCGGCAGGGACCGGGTCACGTCGCTGAACAGGCGCGGGTGGCCGATCGAGCGATTCAACTCGACGAGCAGGCGCGTCGTCTCCGACGCGTGGAGCGGCGCGCTCCACGCCCTGGCCAGATAGCGCGCCATGCGCAAAGCGCCGGGATCGTAGCCACGATGCGAGTTCAGGAGGTCGGCATGCGGCGCAAAGAGAGCGCGATAGCGGGCCGGCACCCGGTTCCCGCCATGCTCGCAGCTCACGAGCAGCGCCATGGCCTTCATGTGGACTCGGGCAGAAACGGGCGCCCCTCCGACAGGCAGTCACAGAGCGCTCCCGCCAGGGCCCGCAGCCGGTCCCGGTCGGGCGCTTCCCCCGCGAACGACAACATGCGGCGGGCCAGGCAGCCATGCCGACGCCAGATATCGAGCGCGGGACCATATTGCGGATGATCCGGCACAACGGACTCCAGCAGATGCGCCCACACCTCGCGCGCCGACGCGTGGCCGGCAGCGGTGTAACCGAGCGCCCG
>SLOV01000068.1 GCA_007132345.1 Kiritimatiellia bacterium | reverse complement strand
TATTACTGACCATGTACCGCCTGCCAAGAGCCGCCTTCTTCCTGCTGGTGGTGCGGCCTGTCGTTGCCGTACTCCTCGGCATGAACGTGCGTCACCGGCAACGCCTCCCGTCGCACGGACCCGCACTGGTGGTGGCGAACCACAACAGCCATCTCGATACACTGGTCCTGATGACACTCTTCCCCATTCGCCTCCTGCCGCATGTGCGCCCGGTTGCCGCTGCCGATCATTTCTTGAAGAACCGTCTTGCCGCCTGGTTCTTCACACGGCTCATCGGCATCCTGCCGATCGATCGGAACCCGCGCGCGGGCAAAGGCGATCCGCTCGGCATCGTCACCGAGGCAGTGGAGCGCGGCGATATCGTGATTCTCTTTCCGGAAGGCACCCGCGGCGAGCCGGAACAACTTGCGGCCTTCAAGAGCGGGGTCGCACATTTGGCCAGGCGACATCCCGACGTGCCCGTGGTGCCGGTCTACCTGCATGGCCTCGGCAAGGCGCTGCCGCGCGGGGAAGGACTACTCGTGCCCTTCGTCTGCGACGCCTTCGTCGGGCACCCCGTCCACTGGAACGGCGACCGGAACGCCTTTATGGAACAACTGCAGGCGTGCATGACGGCACTGGCCGACGAAGGTAACTTCCCGCCATGGGTGTGAGGAGGGGGGAACCTCTCTTTGTCCATCCTCTTTGTCGCCCCTCTTTGTCGAATACACTTCATCGACTCTCTTCGTCGACAAGCGTTCGTTGACCAACTTTTAAGAGGGTCGTTTCTGGAATAGATCAACCTTCAGCTATGGCGGACAGGCAGTCCATTCGCTTGCCACACCATCGACGTGGGCTGTCCATCAGAGCTCTGGCGGCTTTTGGGCTCTGGGTGACGGGCAGTGCTTCGCACATGCCCATCCTCCATCCTCTCGTGGTGCGCACCTGACACCTGCAACGCGGAAATAGCGGTTCTCAAAACAGACCTGCGGCAGGATGAAGTTACATGTTGGCATTCGGGTTTGCAGACGGACGCCCTACCGGCACGAGATAGAAGGGCTGCTGGCCATCCGGCAACCGCAACACACGCGCGAGATCGTCATCGCGGAACGCGCCGATCGGCACTGCGGCAAGGTCCAGGGCCACGATCTGCAACAACAGATTCTGCGACGCATGCCCGACCTCCATCCAGACGTAGCGCTCGGCCCGCTCGCCATAACGGCGCGCCGTGCGGCGCACATCGGCAGCGAAAATGAAGACCGCCGGCGCCTCTTCCAACATCGACTGGCCGAGGCCGGCACGGCGCAGGCCTCTGCGAATATCGTCTTCCAGATGCCGCTCCAGGGCATGTTGCTCTGGCAGATAGCGAAACACCCCATCTTCCGTTGCCACGTAGAGTTCCAGCGGAAACGTAGCGCCAGCCGACGGAGCGGCACGAAACCCGCGCCGGGTATCGGTGATCCCCTGCGCCGACCAGCAGAGCTGTCCGATCTCATCCTGTGTCAGTGGCGCATCTGCATACCGGCGCACCGAACGTCGCGCCGCAATGCTCTCTTCCAGGCTCTGTCCGCCTTGCGAACGCGGCTGGGGCAGAGCCTGCAGTGCGGCGGACGCAATGGCGGCCAGCATGACGGGCGCGAAGAGGAGCAAGAGAGTTCCACTAATCCCAATAGTGCGATTCGAATATACCTTCATTTCGGCCTCCATGTGTCAACGACTGCCGCACTCACGAGCCACAAGTAGATTCTATGCTCCCACGACCAAGGCGTCGATGCGGAATTGCGCCAGCTCCGCCCCCAGGATTTTCTCGCCCTAACGCGGCTACTTGCCCTATGGTCTTCCCACTATGGCTACCAAAACCACTTCTTCGAAGAAACCCGCGCGCACCGCCAAAAAGAAAAGCGCATCCAGGCCGGCGGCGCCTGAAGCAGCCTACATCTTGCAGGTGACCCTCACAGACATCGAACCAGCCATCTGGCGAAAGATTCAAGTGCCGTCCAATGCGACTCTCGACTGGCTCCACGCGGTGATCCAGATCGCCATGGGCTGGACCAACAGTCACCTGCACCATTTTTGCGTGAACGAAAAATACTATGGCCCCACGGGTCCGGAATTTGACCCATTCGAATCTGTCGGGTCCTCGAAGCAGTTGGATGAGCGCAAGTTCACGCTAAAACAGATCGCACCCGCGGAAGGCGCGGCCTTCCTCTACGAATATGACTTCGGCGATTCATGGCTTCATGAAATCCGGGTCGAAAAGATCCTCCCGCCCGACCCCAAAAAGAAACCCCACGCCGTTTGTCTGGACGGCGCGAACAAGTGCCCGCCGGAAGATTGCGGCGGGGCACCCGGCTATTTGGACATGCTGGAAGTGCTGGGCGACCCCACGCACCCTGACCACGAGGACACCCTGACGTGGACGAGCGGGATGTTTGACCCTGAAAGGTTCAATCCCAAAGAGGCAAACAAATGGCTGAAGAAGCTGAAGTGGCCCCATGTCAGCGACGAACAGTTGGCTGTGGTACTGATGGCGCGCGACGGATACTGATCCGGCTCGCTACTTGTGGCTGATAAAGATCAGCGCCGTCTTCGTCTCTTCCGCCATGCTGAGCGGAATCTGCCCGAAGGCTCGCCCGGTGGGGCCGGGTTTGCCCAAGCCCATGATCACGAGATCATGAAGCGCCGTCTGCCGGATCAGTTCGCTCTTCACATCGTCGCTCCGGCTCACCACCGCTTGTGTTTTGCCCGGGATAATCCGCCCGGCGAATCGTGCGAGATGGTGTTGATTCTTCCGCACAACGCCCTCCGGCGTGGACGACGGGAGAATCTGCAGGAAGGTGATGCTGGGGTGCGAGGTGCGCCACAGGCTAGCCGCAACCCGGGCCCGCAACGTGTCGTGGGCGCTCAGCCCCGCGACGGGAATCAGGACCGTGCGGGCGTCTGAGATTTTCCAGCCGCTGTAGGGCGAACGCATCACGACCACATCGCAGGGTGCGCGCTTCACGAGCTTTTCCAGGTTCTCGGACGTCCGCAGATCGCTGAAGCTGCTCAGCCCAAGCAGGATGCTCCGGCAGCGATGCACGCGAATCACACGATCGATCTCCTCCCACGGCTCGTCGGCAATGGTCGTCAGGGCGTCGGGGCGCAGCCCGGAAACGAAGGACGCGCTGAGCGCCTGGAAGATGGCCTCCCGGTTTTCCATCAGCCGCCGCTTCAACGCCTCGGTGTCCTCGCTTGGCTTCACGATCGAGAGCAGCAGGACCCGCCCCACCACCGGCGGCGCCAGGGCATTGGCAACGAACACCATCGATTCCGCGTTCGCGGGGTTGGAGATGGGCAGGAGCACCAAGGGGCTCAGCCCGCGTAGCCGCACCAGATCGGGATCAAGCGCTTCTTCCGAGGCATCGACGGCGCGGGCGCGCTGAATGAAGAAGGAAACGAACAGGGCCGAACCGGCAAGCAACCAGAGGAGGGAAATAATGCCCGCCGCGGGCACGGCCACCGCCTGAAAGAGCGCGAGGCCGAGGCAGGCCACCATGCCGAGAATCGGCAAGACGGGATACCACGGCACGTTGAAGGTCTCAGCTTTCGCAAAACGGCGCTTGCGCATCAGCATCATCACCAGGTGTGCCAGCGCGAAGGTGATCAGGAAGATGAGGCTCGATGCGGCACCCGCCGCCGCGACGTCGGGAAGCACGAGAATGAGGAGCGTCACAATGGCGGCGGTCGCCAGTACGGCATGGCTCGGCGTGTTATGGCGCGGGTGGATGTAAGCGAGGTGATGGGAAAGGGTGCGATCGTTTGCCATGCTCATCGCAATGCGGGAGGCGGCGAACAGATTCGCCTGCAAGGCCGAGAGCATGGAGGCAATGGCCGCGACCAGCACAAACCAGAATCCGAAAGCGCCGAGATAGTTCTGGGCTGCGATCGCAACCACGGTTTCGGGATTGGCCGCACTCACCTCGGCGATTCCTTCACCGGGCTGCATGCCGACGGTCATGACGACAAACAGGAGCGGCACATAGATGGCGAGTCCGACGGCCAGCGTGTAGACCATGGCGCGCGGAATCGTCTTTTCGGGCTCCTTGATCTCCCCCGCGGCCGATGCAATGAGATCGAAACCCTGCAAGGCGATGAAGGTGTAGCCCATGGCCGCGAGCAACCCGCGTATCCCGCCCGTGAAGAAGGGGGTCACGCTTTCCGTGATATGGGAGAAAGGCGTGCGCACCATCACGGCGAGTCCGCCCGCGATGAGTAACCCGAAGACGGCGAGCTTCACCACATTCGCCAGCGCCCCACCGCCGCCCGAGCCGCGATAGATGCGGATGGCGTAGTAGGCCACGGAGAGAAGGGCCATCGCCACTGGCGCGGCGGCATGATGCACGAGGGCGCCCATCGAGTCTCCGAGCGGGAGGTGTTGCAGGGCGAACGCCAGAAAAGCGCCGAACCCCAGCGCATAAAGCACCGCGGCCACCAAGGAGGCGAACCACACCACCCAGCCGACACCGAACGCGATCTGCACCGTCAGCGCCCGCTTTGCATAGGTGTAGGTTCCGCCGTTCCGCGGATTGCCCGTGGCCATCTCGGCGAAGCTCAGCGCCGTGATGAGCGCGATCAGACCATTGAAGACAAACGCCAGAATCGCGGACGGACCGCTCGCGGCGAACGCAACGCCTGCCAGAGCGAAGACGCCGCCGCCCACCATGGCCCCGACACCGATCCCCGTCGCGCCGACAAGGCCAATGCTTCTCTGTCCGGCGCTGGAGAGTTGTGAATTCACGAAATGGGAGTCCGTCGAGATCAGGAGAACCAAGAAAAATAGGTTTGGGCGTTGTCTGGAGGCGCCGCCTCAGCGGGGGGCTCCTTCTTTCTGGCCGATTGGCGCGGCGCAAATTCGAACGCATAGGCCTGCTCGAAAGCCCGCAGCGTCTCTTCCGAATGATTTCTATCGAACTGCAAATCCGCGCCGAGCTCACTCCGCAGAATTTGCCGATCTTCCGGTGTAGAGGCGCAGAAATCCCATTCCACTTGTTTGCGCAAAGAGCGGATTCGCCTCCGCAACGCGTCCCGCGAGCTTCGATACATCTGGGTGAGTTCCATCACATAAGAGACAGGCGTCAACGGGCTCAGGTCTCCTGCCAGGACCTGCATGTGGGCATGAAGCACTTCCATGCGATCGAGATCGCGCGCCTGCATGGCTTCCTGCACCTGATACCAGAGTTCCAACTTCGCGGGATCGGAGCCGGAGTCCGATTGATCGGGGTGCAGGGCAAAAGCCATTTCACGGTAGAGCGCGGAAAGGCGGCGGCCGTCCTCGTCCTTTTCACGCGGGGAAGAGGGTGCCCCCATTTGCGGCCCGGCCTCGCCCCAGGAATCCCCGAACGTCTCTGAAAAGAACGAGTCGAAATCGGCCCCGGCCTCTTCGTCGATAACCTCGTCACTGGAGAGGACCAACGCCCCTTCCAACCCCAGCTCTTTGAGCAGTTCCAGGCCTTCCGGCGTCATGAGTACTTCTTCGCAAAGGGAAGGATGGCGGGATGTGTGAAATGCAAAATCGAGCATCGTTTCGATGGCAATCAGCGCTTTGTCCTCTCCTCTTCGCAACAGGTTCTGGATCTTCTTTCTGTTCGAGCGGAAATAGGCGCTGATTTCGCGCATCAATGCCTCGGCAGCCCTGCGCTGCTGCGCCTCCTCCTGCTTTTGCCGGGCCTCTTCCTCCAATCGCAAGCGATCCAGCAGCCTCTCTTCCAGTCGCTCGAACTCATCGAACGACTCTTCATAGAGGCGCCCCGCCTCGCGCAAATGACAGCGCTTCAGTTCCGCAAAGCGGCGGATACGGAGCATCTTTTGACGAATCAGCTCCGTGCGTTCGGAGAACTCCTTCATCTCTTCCAGGAGGGGACCAAACTCACTGCGGTACCAGCGAACGAAAGCGGGCTTGTCCTCCTTCTCGAAGAACTCCAACTCCTTCTCGGCTTTCTCGAATGTCACGCGCGCGCGACGGCAGTCGGACAGGGCCTTCTTCCGGATCTTCGTAGAGTTTACGACCAACAGGGCGGTGGTAGGGCTCAGGCGCGGCGTCTTCGCTTTCGAGCGGTGGCGCCGTTTGCGTTTCGCTTTTCCAGATTTTTTCCCGTGCCCCATAAGAAGATGCGCCGAAGGTATGAACGGCACCCCATCCGGCACAAGCCTTTCCTCCGAACTTTTCCGGGTTTACCGGACCTATCCAGAAGGGTAGGTTCCAATACTCCCGCACCCCGAACGTCCAGATCGGCATGAACAAGCCTCTCCTCATCGCCCCTCTCCTCTTTGCCTCAATGCTGCTCCCCGTCCGCCTGCCTTCCGCCAACGCCTCGGAGCCGCCTGCCTCGCCCCACCTCCGCATCAACGAATTCATGGCCTCCAACGGCGCCACGATGGCCGACGAGGATGGCGACTTCGAAGACTGGATCGAGTTTCACAACCATGGCGCCACACCCGTCTCCCTCGCGGGCTACGGGCTCACGGACAATCCGGCGGTTCCGTTCAAATGGACCTTCCCCGATATCACCATCGCGCCCGGCGAGTTCCGCCTCGTCTGGGCCTCCGGCAAAGATCGCCGGCCGGACGCCCCTGCATCGGGTGAAGGCAGCCCACTCCATGCCAATTTCAGCATCCGCGCCGCCGGCGAGCCGCTGCAACTCACCGACCCGCTCGGTAATGTCGTCGATTTCGTGGACGCCACTCCCGTTCCACGCGATATCTCCTTCGGCCGCTCGCTCACCGACCCCGACGTCTGGCTCTTCTTCGATCAGCCGACACCCGGTGCGGCCAACACCACGCCCGGATTTCACGAGATTCTGCCTCCTCCCACGGCCTCGCCGCCCGCAGGCATCTACACCTCCGCCGTCACCGTCTCGGTCTCGCCCGGCAGCGACGGCGCCGTCGTCCGCTATACCCTCGACGGCTCGGAACCGACGGAGTCCTCGCCGATTCTCTCAGCGCCGCTGCATCTTGAAAGCCGGATCGGAACCCCGAACGACATCTCCATGATCCCGAGCAACGAGCTGCCAATCAACCCGCCCTATCAAAACGAAGGCTGGGAACCCCCCGCAGGCGAAGTCTTCAAGATCCATACCTTACGCCTTCGCACCTACAAACCGGGGGCCATGCCGAGCCGACCACTGACGCAGTCCTATCTCGTCGACCCCGCCGGTACGAACCGCTACTCGATGCCCCTCGTCTCAATCGCCGCGAATGCCGAGCACTTCTTCGATCACGACAACGGCATCTATGTGAAAGGCGCGGACAACAACTACTTCCAGCGTGGCAGCGAATGGGAGCGGCCCGGCTCCCTCGAATTTTTCGAACCGGACGGCACACCCAGTTTCCATTTTGAGGCCGGCATACGGATTCACGGCGGCACAACCCGCAGCCGCCCCCGCAAGAGCCTGCGCATTTATGCCCGCCACCCACGCCCCCTTTCGCATTCTCTCTTCCCGACCAAGCCGATTTCGCATTTCGACACCTTCATCCTGCGCAACAGCGGCGGCGACTGGGGGCAAAGTGTCTTCCGCGACGCGTTCATGCAGTCGCTGGTGGCCCACTCCATCGCCGACCGCCAGCACCACCGTCCCATCGTCGTCTTCCTCAACGGCGAATACTGGGGCATCCACAACCTGCGCGACCGCTTCGACAACGGCTATTACAGACATCACTACGGCCTCGACGAAAACGAGTTCGCCCAGATCGAAACCGCATTCAACGGACTCACCGTCGAGACGGTTCACGACCGAGGCAACCCGGAATTGCTGGCCGACTATCAAGACCTCGTGAACATTCTCGACACGCAGGGCGTTGTCTCATCCGCCAACTACGAGGCCGTCGCCGACCGCATGGACATCGATAACTACATCGAGCACTTCACGGCCAACATCTACTTCGGTAACACCGATTGGCCCGGCAACAACATGCGCATGTGGCGCTCCGTCGAATCGAACCGCACCGACGGCGCCCCCTTCTACCTCGACGGCCGCTGGCGCTGGGTCCTCTTCGATACCGACTTCGGGTTCGGCTTCGACTTCTTCAACGTGCCGGGCCGAAACGAATTCGCCGACCACGACACCCTCGCCTTCGCCGCCTCCCCTACGCAGACCGCCTTCTCGAATCCGCCCCACGCCACCCTCGTCTTCCGCCGCCTGCTGGAAAACGCGGAGTTCCGGCGCGCCTTCGTCACCCGCTTCAGCGACCAGCTCAACACCGCCTTCTCCACCAACCGCGTGCTCGCACAGCTCGATGACTTCGAGACAATGTATGCCCCCGAAATGGCCGAGCACGTGCACCGCTGGCGCCAGCCGTACGACTGGGCCAGCCACGTGGACCGCATGCGCGATTATGCCACACAGCGCACCGACGCCGTCTGGGGCCACCTCCAGAGCACCTTCAGCCTCGGTGCCCGTGTCGACGTCACGGTGAATGTCAACGACCCCGCCCTCGGCAGCGTGCGCGTCAACACCATGGACCTCGCCTCGCAGCCCGGCGTCGGCGACCCCGCCTTCCCATGGACCGGCGCCTACTTTCCCGACTACCCCGTCACCGTCACCGCACTCCCCGCCGACGACGCCGACTTTGTCGCCTGGGTCGATGGCGCGCAACAGGTTGTCAGCACGGACCCCGATTACACCTTCATGCCCGCCGACGCACCCAGCCTCACCGCGCAATTCCAGGCAGGCACACCACTGACGCTGCTGCACTACTGGAACTTCAACGAAACCGCCAACCTGCTCGCGCCCACCTTCACCCTCGGTGGAGGCGCGATAGACTTCACCCTCGCCGCGCCCGCCGCCGTCACCAGCGGCACCGGCCAGGACTTCTTCGGCGAGAACGCGCGCTTCGGCGATCCGGCCGGCGCGCACCTCCGCGTCAATGACCCGACCGGCGCCGTCATGTTTGTCGAAATGCCCACCACCGGCTACGAAGAGATCGTCGTCCTGTTCGAGACCCGCCGCTCCGGGTCCGGCGCGGGCCTGCAAGTCATCGACTACACCACCGACGGCACAAGCTGGCAGAACTTCACCACCAACACCATCGTCGCCACGCCCGTCCTCACCACGCTCGACTTCACGGAGGTCCCCGGCGTTGCCGACAACGCCGACGTTGCCCTCCGCTACACCTTCCTCGTCGGCGAAGGTGGCGAGGTGGGCAACAATCGGTTCGACAACTTCACCGTCGAGGGCCGCGCCCTGCCGGGGGTGAACGCGCCACCGGTGGTCAGTAATCCGGTCGGCCTCGAAACGCTTATCGAAGGCGGTGCCGTCTTGCAGATCGATCTCGACACCGTCTTCGACGATCCCGACGACGATCCGCTGAGCTTTGCGGCGGTCCCCGACGATCCCGCGGTGGTCTCGGTTTCACTCAGTGGCAGCCTGCTGACGCTCACGCCCCTGCAACGCGGCGATGCGGTCATTGCCCTTGAGGCCGACGACGGATTCAACCCGCCCGCCGTAACCTTGTTTCGTGTACTGGTCTACCCCGAAGCGGCGGTGATGGCGGACGGCGATTTCACGTTCACCGAATGGGACGCGGACGAACCGGCCGGCTCCTTTCCCGAGCATATGCTCTTTCTCCAGAGCGACACAAGCGATCCAGGCCTGACTGACCCGCTCGCGTTCGCTTACCGGATTCCGTTCGACGATGCCGCGGTGCAACCGGACGACGCCGACTTCCCCTACGCGGCCTCTTCGCGGACGCGCATCAACGGGCTGGGCGAAGCGGGCATCTCGCTCATCAACACCGGGCGCGGTCGCGACCTCGGCGGTGCGCTGCTGGCACTCGACACGCGCGGGGTGACAGAGGTCGATGTGTCGTGGCTGGGCGCCACGCTGCTGGCCAATACCCGTGTCTACGCGATCCGCCTGCAATATCGTGTGGGTTCCGACGGCCCCTTTCTCGACGTACTCGACGAGAACGACGATCCGGTCGAGTATTTGCGCAACGTCACGGGCCACGTCACCGAGTTCGATCCGGTCGAATTGCCCCCCGCGGCGATCGGCGAGCCGTATATCCAGTTGCTCTGGCGCTACTATCACATCAGCGGCGACAGCGGACCGCGCGCCCAACTCCGGCTCGATCAGATCGATGTTTCGGCACATGCAGAACCCACGGGCTTCGCGGCGTGGCAGGTCGAAAACTTTGCCCCCGAGGAGCTGCTCGATGAAGAGGTCAGTGGGCCGCTGGCCGACCCGGACGATACGGGGATCGAGAATTTGAAGCGTTACGGCCTCGGCCTCGACCGAGGAGAGCCCTTCGAGGATACGCTACCGACGGCCGCCGTAATTTCCGAGAATGGCGAAATACGGCTCCTCTATATTTATCGCAGGCTCATCGACCCGGAAAGCGGACTGGCATACATCGTCGAATCGAGCGACGACATTTTGGACGAAGCGTCCTGGCGCCCGGCGATCGAGGGCATCGACATTGTTGACGAAGGCACGGTAACCCCCACTGGGGACGACTTGACCGAAGAGGTTGCCGTACCGATCTATCAGGACACCATCGAGCAAGGCCGCACCCTGCGTAAACGCATTCTCCTGCTGGAGCCCTGAGTTGCTGAACGGTGGCCCAACCTGCGTTTGCAAAGTGAAGGTCAGTTGCGCGTCGCCTCTGGAGGCGCTTCCGGGTTTCCGGGGGGGGAATTTCCGTGGCCGCAGTCGGAGCGGAAACGCGCCATCACCTCCTAAGGTCATCCCGAGCGACGCCGAGGGATCTCTCTTCTCGGCCAGCACCTGAGATGTCTCGACCCATTCGACCCCGAGGCGAGCTCGGGACTTTACAGCTTCGCTCAGGGCAGGCCTTCGCCCGACATACAGGCGAAGACCCTCATGAAGTCGCTATGAGCCGGGTTTCTGGACCTGATTCTTTAGCTCGTCGGTGAGCGAAGACCACAGTTGGGGGTGGGCCTCAACGAGTCTGGCGATATCGGCCAGGTCCTTCATCCGCTTGCTCTGTCGGCGCCGTGGTTCAGACCATGCCTTGATCTTGCCGCGGAGGGTGTCTTCCAGCGAGGCGACTCTCATGAGAATACCGTGAACGTCGGCCGGCACGGCGCGTGAAGGGAAGTCCCGGTAGAAATCTTCAGTGCTGAGCTGAATGCTCACCGCAGAGCGGCCTTTGAAGTTAACGGACCACTCGAAACGTTCCGATTGAAACCCTTCGGCTTCGAGCAAAGATACCGTCCGCTCAATCGCATCCGAGGCAACGACAAGGTCAACATCCTGCGTAACCATCGGCTCTTCCGCCCAATGGTTGACGGCTACGCCCCCAATGGCACACCAGGCCACGTCGGCCTTTTCGAGCACGCCGATCAGCCGCATCACGTCGTTGGTGCCGCCGGACGTTTGCCAGTCATAGAATTGTTTCCCAGTCATGCGGGCAAGATATTGTGCTTTCGATGAAATGACACGGAGATAACGCGGTCTCTGGGGGGCTCCGGCCTCTTTACGATTCAAACCCAGCGGCGGCCAGTCGGCGCAGGCCCTGGATGTCGAGCTTGCCGCTGCCAAGCATGGGGATGGCCTCGACGGCCAGATAATCGCCAGGCGCGGGCTTCCAGAGATTGGGCAGATCGCTCTCCTTGAGAACTCGTTGCAGGTTCCTGGGCTCTCCCGCATCGTCGGTATAAAGCACCACAAGTCGCTCGCCTTTCTTCTCGTGCGGCAGGGACGTCACCGCCACGACCGGCTCGGTGACACCGATGCCGCGCAGGAGCGCCTCCTCTACGGCCACGTGGGGAACCATCTCGCCGCCAATCTTGCTGAAGCGGGAGAGCCGGTCGGTGATGGTGATGAAGCCATGCGCATCGATGCGTGCAATGTCGCCGGTGTTGTACCAGCCGTCCTGCAAAGCAGCGCGCGTCGCTTCTTCGTTGCCGATATAGCCGAGCATCACGTTCGGCCCCTTGATCTGCAACAGGCCGGCTTCGTCGATTTCGAGCACGTCTCCCGTTTCGGTGTGTACAACACGCGCCGCGATGCCGGGTAGCGGGTGGCCGACGGAACCGGGATGGGTGCCCACCTGCAAGACACCGTCGATGGTGACGTCGGGGACGTTGCAGCTCACCAGCGGCGAAAGCTCGGTCGCGCCATAGCCCTCGAGCGGGAAGATGCCGAATTTCTCTTGAAAGGCGGCGGCCAACTTGTCTTTGAGTTTCTCGGCGCCGACGATGCAGAAGCGGAGCGTGCGGAAATCTTCCGGCTCGGCCTTGCGCAGGTAGGCCGCAAGGAAGGTGGGCGTGGCCACGAGGAAGGTGCAGCCCTTCTCGCGCACAAGGCGCACAATGCGCCCGGCGTCGAGCGGATTGGGATGGTAGGCCACGGCAATGCCGGTGAGCAGCGGCAGCCATAACGTGCAGGTGTAGCCGAAGGAGTGGAAGAGCGGGAGCGAGCCGCAGACCACATCGTCCGGACGGAGCCGGTAGATCAGATCGGCGCCTTCGACGTTGGAGATGATATTGTGGTGGCTCAGGATGACGCCCTTGGGCGTGCCGGTGGAGCCGGAGGAGAACATGACAGTGGCCCATTGATCGCCAGTGAACTTCTGGAACGGGCCCAGCCTTTTCAGCGGGGCGTATCGGGCCATGAGCAAAGCGACCAATTTGTCGAGACCGCCGATTTCTTTGCGCAAGTCTTCCAGCCAGATCATTTCGACGCCGAGGTCGACCTCGCCGAGTTTCTCGACGAAGGCGCGGGAGGAGAGGACGTGGCGAATACCACACTGTTGCAGCGCCGAGACCTGTGCGTCGCGCGAAGCGGTGAAGTTGAGATTCACCACGGCGCGCCCGGTGAAGGCGACGGCGATATTGGCGAGCGCGCCACCAACGGTGGCGGGCAGCAATACGGCAACACATTGCTCGTCGTCGCCGAAGCGGCTGCGTAGTTTGCGGGCCAGCGCAAGAGCACCGACCAGGGTTCGGCCCGCGGTGAGCGAGGTGCCGAGGGTGTCGCTCATCTGCTGGCGGCGCCAGCGGCGGCGGGCCGTTTCGGCAAAGAGCACAGGCAACGGGCGGCGACAGGATTTCTCTTCATCGAAATAGTGGCAGGAGAGTTCCTGCACCGCGCCGCGCACGCGCGTGACGGAGCTATCGGCAGGGAGCGGTTCCCCGTAGAGCAGGCTGACGGGGTACGGGATGCGGGTCGGCATGCGCGAAAAGAGGCGGCCGTGATAGTAACTGAAGATGCTGCCCCAGGCGCCGCCGACATACGCGGGAATGATCGGGACATCGGAGCCTTTGATGATGTGCCGGAAGCCGCTCTTGAACTCGCGCATCATGCCGCTGCGCGTGACGGCGCCTTCGGCGAAGATGCAGACGAGGTATCCGGCATCGAGCTGCGCGCGGGCGCGGCCCAGTGCTTCGACGATGGCGGCGCGTCCGTCCGCGGCGGAGATGGGGACGACCCCGGCGAGACGCAGCACGGGCTGGAGCCACTTCATGCGCTGATAGATTTCACGCGCCATGATGAAGCGGACGCGGCGTTGCGTAGAGGCGAGGACGAAGAGGGGATCGGCCCAGGAGACGTGATTGGCCACGATGAGCCCCGGCCCTTCAACAGGCAGATGCTTGTCGCCCACGACGCGGAGGCGGTAGACGGTGCGGGTGACGGCCACCACGATGAAGCGCAGGAGAAAGTCGGGCAGGACCTTCATCGTGACGATGGTGAGGCCCAGCGTGAGCAGGCCGATGACCAGGAAGCCCTGGCCGGCGTTGAGCCCGATGATCTCGCTGAAGAGAAAGAGCAGGCCGGAGGCGACCAGTACGCCGACCCAGCTCAGGAAACCGCTGGCGGCGAGGGTCTCGCCGAGGCGTTCGCGCGGGCTGCGAAACTGGATAAAGGCCTGAAGCGGCACAATAAAGAGGCCCGCACCGAAGCCGGCCAGCAGGATCAAGATCGCGATGGCCGTGACGTTCGCGGCCACGAACGTGAGCGCGATCACGGAAATCGTGAGCAGCAACGCGCCAAGGGGCACGAGGCCGAACTCGATGTTACGCCCCGAAAGGCGACCGGCACCGAGGGAACCCGTGCCAATGCCGACGGCCGCAAAGAGGAAGAGATAGGCGCTGTTCTCCTGCGAGAAGCCCAGCATCTCCATGCCATAGGGGATGATGTTCATCTGCATGAAGGCGCCGATGAGCAGGAAGTAGGAGGAGGCGACCACTGCGAGCATGAGGTAGCCGTCCTTCGAAACAAAGCGGAGCGTTCGCCAGATATCGCGCACGAAGAGAACGGAAGCCTTTGCCGTGGCACCCGCGGGCGGGGTGCACGGAATGAAGAGGGCCGTGACCAGACCGATGACTGCGAAGCCGACGCAGTAGATGGCGGCGTTTTCATATTGCTCGCCAGTGATTTTGGAGAGAAACGGGGCCATGCCGGTGCCAAGAATGATGGCCAGATAGGTGAAGGCCTGAATGTAACTGTTGGCGCGACTCAGCCGTTCGCGGCCCGCCAGCTCGGGGACGATTCCGTATTTCGTCGGGCCGAAGAAGGCGCTCTGGGTCGCCATGAGGAAGAGGATGCCGTAGAGAAACCAGACGGAATCGAGGCTGAGCGCCCAGGTGCCCAGCGCCATGACGGCGACTTCGCAGGTTTTTACACAGATGGTGATGGTGCGCTTGCTGATCCGGTCCGCCAGCACGCCGGCCAGCGCGACAAAGAGCAGGAAGGGCATTACAAAAACGGCGCCGGCAATGGCCGTGACTTCGCTGGCCGCTTCGGGACCGCGCAGGGAGATGAGGGAGAAGACGATGAACAACCTGAAGATGTTGTCGTTCAGCGCTCCGAAGAACTGCGTGGCATTGAGCCAGAGAAAACCGCGCGGCAGTCTTTGTGATGGGTCGAGAGTCATAAGGGCTCCTTGCAAATCTACCTGCGAACTTCGTTCAGACCAATGAACGCGCCACCATTGCGCTCGCAGATAATGCGCATCAGTGTGGCAAAGCGGTCGGTGGTATTCAGCCGAAGGTGGCGAAGTTCTTCGATGAAGAGGACAGGAAAGCCAATGCAATGAATGCGGACCAACCGCTCGCCTCCGGGCCCGGTGCGGTTGAGGCGGTCGATCGTGGTGATGACCGATTGCATGGAGGCACCGGTGAATTCGTCGCCCATGACAAAGATACTGATCTTCTTGTCGGGCGAGTAAAAGGTGCGGATGGCCTCCTCGATGCCCTCGACGGGGCTGCTGTTGCTGAAGGCGCGCCACCCGCGCAGGGTGCGAAGAATGGCCTGGCGGCGCGCAGGCGAATCTGGAATCCAACGCCGCTGATACTGGGAGAACATGTAGTTGCCCATGTCATTCATGACCTGAATCCCCTTCAGGTTCGGGTAGATCTCCAGGATCTCGCCGACCTTCTGGTTGAGCAAACCCCAGGTGTAATTCTGCATGCTGCCGGAGGTGTCGATGACGAAGATGACATATTCGCTGTCGATGGGAATACCGCCGATGGGACTGTCGGGGCGAGTGGGAATGCTGGCGAGGAGCCGCCGCATCTCCTCTGTCAGTGTCTGAAGTGCCTTCGCCAGTTCCGCCTCCTCGCCCGTCTCTTCCTCGGCCCGCGAGCGGGTGGCGGCGAACTCGCCTTCGACGCGGGAGAGATCGCCGCGCAGCCGAGCCAGGCGCTCCTCTTCCTCGGAGAGTTGTTGGACCGCTTGATCCAGTTCACGATTCACAATTTGCGTTTCGCCACGTACTTCGTGAATCTGTTGCTCCAGTCGCAGCAGCAGACCGCGCATCTCCTGTTCGATCTCTTCAATCAGCATCGGCTCGCCGCCCTTGGAGAGGACAAAGAGGATGATGATGGCCCCGAACCCGCAACAGATGGCGTCGAGGAAGGAGAGGCTGAAGATCTGCACGTCGCGGCGCGCTTTCCGACCTGTGTTCATGGCCAATCCTCCGAGGGGACAAAGAACGAACCGCGCGTATCCATGGCCAGCCGCCAGAAGAGCGGTGCGGCCATGGGATCGCCCTCCATGGGGAAAAGAATCGTATTCACCGACAGGCCGCGGGGCAGCAGGCGGATGGCACCCTGGTAATAACGCTCCCGTGTCGCAGCAGAGACACGGCCCGCGGTTGGGCGGCGTTCGGGCATGGTGGGAAGCCCGTCGGTGAGGAGGAAGAGGTTGTCGGGGCGTGGTTGCAGTTCCGCAATGGCCCCGAACGCGGCATGTAGGCTGGTGCCTCGGTCGGGGGTCACCTGGCGCAGGGCCTCCATGACCGCCTGGAGCTGCTCCGGGTCGCCGCATTCGAGCCACTCGCCGTCCGTGCCCTCGATAAGCGCCGATGCGGTTTCGTTGAACACATAGATCTGGAATCGGCTGGTGGCCGGGAACTGTGCGGTGAGCCAATCGACCGTCGCCACCGTGCGCTGCCATTTGCGCGAGGCGCGGCGCGTTTCTTCGGGTAGGTTGCGGCGAATGATGATGTCGACCAGCCGTTCGCCGAGCATGCTGGCGGACGCATCGACCAGGATGAGGATCCGTTCGCCGCCAACGCGGATGCCGGTCAGGTATTGCCGTTCGCCGTCGCCGGGAAACGCTTTGACACGGGTGCCGTCCTGGGCAGCGGTAGCAGCAGCGCGAAGGCGCTGGTAGTCGGTCTCCATGGCTTCGAGGTCGCTGCGCAGCCGGTTCAGGTGCTCCTCGCGGGAGAGGGTCCGGTCTTCGTACTGCGCCAGTTGCTCGCGGGTCTCTTCGAGAGTCTTCTCGATGCGGTCGGCGGCCCCGCGCGTTTCGATCAACTCTTGTTCGACCGTGTCCCTGGCGTTCCGAATGACGATGAAGTCCTTGCGTCCTTCCAGCAGATCGCGCTGGAGGCGCTGCACGGCGGCGCGGAGGTCGATCGCCTTATCCATTCGTTGCAGCGTGGCGCGGGCGTTGACGATGACGAAGAGAAGCACAACGGCCCCGAAACCGCAGAAGATGCAGTCGAGAAAAGAAACGCTGAAGACATTGACTTCTTTACGCGCCATGGCCGGCCGGTTTCGTGATGCACCGCGACGTATCGGAGCAGCATCAACCTACCCGCCCTGCCCCATTCGAACAAAGCAGAATCCATGGGCAGGGGGCGCATCTCGGTTTTGGTGCGGCTATTCAGGCTGGAGGGGCGAGTTATACGAGCCCGTCAGCGCGTGGTCATGGTGCTGGGCCTGGTCTCGGGTTGTGGCGGCGTCCCCCGTGAGGAGGAACGTTGTCCCACCAACGGGGGGACTCACGTCCGTGTAACTCCGCCCTCCATGACAGAGGATCGGTCCCCGCTGGAGGGGCGAATCCACAAGGATCTCACTGCCCCAGGTCGTGGACACCGCGCGGTTCGAGGTTCCGCTCGTCGGCCGGTTCGACGTGCACCAGCACTTCAAGCACCTCGGGATGATTGTCGAGAATGATGGCTTTCACCTGCTCGGCAATTGCATGTCCCTGCGCCACCGTCTGGTTCGGGTCTACTTGCAAATGGAGATCGAGCATGAGCATATCGCCCAATCGCCGCGCGCGGAACTGGTGGTAGGCCAGGGCACCGTTCACCTGCAACACGTGTTCGCGCAGGTCGCCGATCACGGCCTCTTCGGGAGCTGTGTCGATCAGCTCCTGGCAGGCGCGCAGAAACATGCGAATGCCCTCTCCACCCAGCCAGGCGCCGAGGATCAGTCCGAGCCCCTTATCGAGCATATGCCAGGCCGGGCCGCCCAGGCCGATCGCAATCAGCGCGGCGAGCACCAGAAGCGACGAGACACTGTCGGCGCGATGGTGCACCGCGTTCGTCATGGCCAACTGCGAGCGCTCCTGTGTGGCAATTTCGCGCGTGCGCCGGAACAACCATTCCTTCGCGATGAGCGAGACCGCGGCTACTACCATCGCCGACCCGCCCGGTGCCACAGCTTCTCCCACGAGCATGCCGCGAATGGAGTTCAGAATCAGCCCGGCGCAGAAGACCAATAGGAAGACGGAGATGAAGAGGCCCGCAAGACTCGACAATTTTTGGTGCCCATAAGGATGCGTGCCATCCACGGGCTTCGCGGCGAGGGTGAGCCCGAGGATCGCAACGATATCGGTGGAAAGATCGACCAGCGAATGAAGGCCGTCGGCAATCAGTGCCCGCGAGTTGGCCCAGAGGCCGACGACGCACTTCAGCACGCCCAGCCCGATGTTCAGCCACAGGCTGACCCACGTGATCCGTAGACTGTGCGTCTTGCTGGCCATGGCGACAGGAACGGGGACAGGGCTCGACCTCGGGAGGGGGCATTACGGACGGAGCGCGGCACGCTACCGCGCATCAACGCGACACATCGATCATGATTCGCACCGGCCAATGGTCGCTGGTCTCGTCGGGCACTTCCAGCAACTCGGCGATCGGTTCGCCAACGCCCTTGGTAAAGAAATGGTCGAAGGTCGTGGGTTGAAAGCGATCGCTGCCGCGCCAGCTCAGCCGATCTTCGCGGGGCACACCTTCCCAGGCATGGTGGAAGCCTGCATCAATCATCATCTGTATTGCATTGTCCCCGAATTGCTCGTCCTGGTTGGTGTTGAAGTCGCCGCCGACAATGACGCCGACGACGCGATCCACAAAAACGGTCTCCTTCATGTCCTGAATGTGTTCGAGAAGCTGGCGAATACTCTCATCGCGCATCTCGTAGTTCGTGATGCGATCCTGCGCTCTATCGGCCAGATTGCTCTTCAGGTGCAGGGAATAGACCAGCAGCAGATCAAGGCTGCCGGGAATGCGGATGGTCGCGGCCGTGAAGCCGCGGCGGGGCTTCACATCGCCCTTCCGCCAGGGCTCTGACCAGGCGGCCATCACCGGCAATTTCGAGGCGATGCCGATCTGCTGATCCCAGTATTCGCCGTCGATCGGCCCGTAGAAAGCCGAGAGGGCCGCGGGCCGCAGGCCGGGCAGCGCGTCGCACAGCTCGGCGAACGATTCGTAATTCCGGATCTCCTGAAGGAGAAGGATGTCCGGGTTCAGGCGCCTTAACTCCTCTTTGACGATTTCTGCATGGGCCAGGCGTTCCTCACGGACAGCAAAGCGTCGCTTGCCGGGATACCATTCGATGTTCCAGGTGATCACCGAAATCTGCGAGAAGTCGGTTTCCGCGGGACTGCCGATGGCCGGCCCGCCGTGCGCACAGCCATAGGCAGTGGCCAGCGCCACCAGGAGAAAGAGGGATCGAAGAAGCTTACGGTTCATGGGTTAGGGTCACTCCTCATCAGGATGAACGCGTGGCTCCGAAGAGCACGCGCTGAATGGTTAATCGAGCATCATGGACCGCCTTAGACACGGGTCGCAATGCAATTATTCATAGAAAGAATCACGCGCCGGGGGTCAGCCTGCACGAGCGTCGGGGCCTGGGTCGCGGGGATAGCCCGTGGCGAGCCGGCGATGCGCGTCAATGAGTAGCGTGCGAACGGGCAGATCGTATCCGCACACGCTTTCGCACAGCCCATTACAGTGCGCGCAATGAGCGGCACGCTCTGAAACGATTAGACTTGCGTAGGCCTGGGAGCCGCGCCCGTGTTGGCGGTACTCTTTCTCGTACATGGAGAACCGGAGAATGTCGGCGATGCGCACATCGTCCGGGCAGGCCTCTTCGCAGGCGCCGCAATAGCGGCAGACCTGATCGCTGAAGTGGGAAGCGTAACGATCGAGCAGTTCGTAATCCGACGCGGCCATAGGCGACCCCGAGGCGGCCGCGTATTCGTCCACCTGCCTGCGGTTGCTCATGGAAATGACAAGGTTTGACACTTTAGCATTCGAGAGCACCCACTTCAGTGCCGCCTGCTTGAAGTTGGTGTAAGAATCGCGGAAGGCATCGAGATCGGCACCTCGTGCGCCTGCCAGCGTTTTCATGGCGATGAAGCCGACACCTTTCTCGTGGCATTTATCGATGAGCTTCTGCTGCTCGGGATAGTCGAGAAAGCTGTAGCGGCAGAGGATGACGTCAATACGTCCCGAATCGACGGCCCAGTGCATGATCTGCATCAGATCGGCGTCATGTCCGCTGGCCCCGAGAAAGCGGGCTTTGCCGGCCTGCTTGACGGTCTCCCAGGCTTCGTACATCTCCGGGTTCTGCAGGCGCGGCAGGCCTTGACCGTCGGAGTTGCGGCCGACCTGGTGATTGAAGAGGACATCGACGTGGTCGGTGCGGAGCCGTTTGAGGCTGGCATCGAGCATGTCGATGAAGACCTGCTTCCGGGCCGGTCGCCCGATGTGATACGGGCACCACTTGGTTGCGAGGACGATCTGGTCGCGAATGCCGCGCATGCCCTCTCCGATGGCCTCCTCGCTGCGGCCGCCGCGGTAGCAGTGGGAGGTGTCGACGTAGTTGATGCCATGATCGAGGGCATAGCGAATCAGGTCGCCGTCGCGGAGCGGGTAGCCGCCCACGCCGATTTCCGAAACGCGCAGGTCGGTGCGGCCAAGGGTGCGGTAGCGCATGTCGGAGGGCGGCGGGTCGGAGTCGGGTGTCCGTCCGCCCCGGAACCAGCCGCCGCCGACGGCGCCGCTCGCGCCCGCGAGGGCGGCACCGCGCAGGAAGGCGCGGCGGGAGAGCCGGGAGCGGGAAGAGGAAGGCGAGGAGGAAGGGTTTTCCGAATCGTCCGTGGGATGGTGCGGGCGATCTTGCATGGCTTTATTTCCTACACCGGTCGATGGGGGATTGCAAATGCAGAGCGGGTCGTCGCAGCAATTCTCAGTATGGCCCGGAACGGGTCCTTCGGGCCTGCTGAAGCAGGTACTACGAACGGTTTTCCGCCGGGTTTTCGCCCGTTTGTAGTCCCGCCTTTAGGCGGGAAGGAGGTTCGAGGGTCGGAGCGGCTCGGCTACCCGAGCCGGGGGCTGGGGTTCTGTAAGCCGGACGCGGTAGCGCGTCCGCTCCGAGGCGGGAAGGAGGTTCGAGAGTCGGAGCGGCTCGGCTTACCGAGCCGGGGGGCCGGGGTTCCGCAAGCCGGACGCGGTAGCGCGTCCGCTCCAGGCGGGAAGGCGGTTCGAGAGTCGGAGCGGCTCGGCTTACCGAGCCGGGGCCGGGGTTCCGCAAGCCGGACGCGGAACCGCCGTCGCCTACGGCGATTGCGGTCGAGAGCGCGTCCGCTCCAGGCAAGAAGGCGGTTCGGGAGTCGGAGCGGCTCGGCTACCCGAGCCGGGGGGCTGGGGTTCCGCAAGCCGGACGCGGTAGCGCGTCCGCTCCGAGAAGCGATGCAGCGGCTCAGAAATGGTGCAGGACGACGGGCTCTTCCTCGTCGTCGTCGAGATCCAGATCAAGGTCGAGATCGAGTAGATCGTCGTGCTTGGGCAGGAAGGGACTGACGAACCCATAAAAGAACAGGCCCGCGCCGATGGCCAGCGCAGAGGCGACGGCAAACTCCATGCGGAGGAAGAGGAAGGTGACGAACATGATCGAACTGATAAAGACCACCGGCGCCTTGGTCGGCTTGCCATAGCGGACATGCGAGACCTGGAGAAAAACGAACATGACCACACAGGTCCAGATGACCGTGGCGAGCGGGCCATCGGTGAGAGTGATCCAGCGGTTCAACAGAATCCCCGATTCGGTGACGAAGACGGCCATGGCCAGCCAGCCGGCGTTGATGGTGATCGGAAGGCCCAGAAAGCCCTTCTGGCCACGGTCCGGATCCACGACCCGGAATCGGGCCAGGCGCGAGGCACCGGAAACCACAATGGCGCAGGCCAGGGCGAGGCCCCAGAAACCAAATTCCTTGAGCGCCACCTGATAGGCAAGAAATGCGGGGGCGAGACCGAAGCTCATCATGTCGACAAAGGTATCGAGGTCGGCGCCAAAGGCGCTCTCGCCGCGCAGCAGGCGCGCGACGTGGCCATCCATACCGTCAAGGATCATGGAGAGCATGATCATCTGCGCGGCAAACAGGAAGCGCCCCTCCGCAGCCGCCAGGATGCTCAGGAAGCCGGCCT
>SLOV01000129.1 GCA_007132345.1 Kiritimatiellia bacterium | reverse complement strand
GAAGGTATGGCGGCTCTTGAGCCAGCCGAAATCCGCAAGGCCTCGTTCGTCGGCCTGTCGGACGTGAATACTGCGTACGGATGGTTTGGTTGTTTGCATGTTGTTTCCTCCAGCCGGCAGGACTGCCAGCAGCCCCAGCCCGGCGATCATGGTTCTTGTTCTCGTCATTACGGCGCTAACCTACAGGTGCTTTATTGATAGGTGAAATATATCTTTTATATTGCTGTGATATCCAAAACAGAATACAAGTCAGCCCATGGAATTGCGCCATCTGAACTACTTCATTGCCGTTGCCGAAGAGCTCCATTTCGGGCGCGCGGCGGCCCGTCTGCACATCTCCCAGCCGCCGTTGAGCCAGCAGATCATGTCGCTGGAGGACGAGTTGGGGGTGCGGCTGCTGGAGCGCAACCGCAGGCGCGTCGCGTTGACCGAGGCGGGGCGCCTGTTTCTTGACGAAGCGCGGGCCGTGGTGGCGCGCGCCCGGGACGCTGCGGCGCTCGCCCGTGCCGTGGGAACCGGTGAGGCGGGCCGTCTGGTGGTGGGCTTCGTGACCTCCGCCGGGTACAGCATCCTGCCCTATGCCGTGCGTCTATTCCGGGCGGCCCATCCGGCGGTGGAATTTCATCTGCGGGAGATGAAGCCGTCGGAACAGCTTGAGGCCCTTCCGCGCGGGGACATCGATGTCGGCCTCTTGCGGCCCCTGGTTTCCTGTCCGGGGATCGCCACGGAGAAGTTATTGGATGAGCCACTGGTGGCAGCGCTGCCGCGCGATCATCCCGGGGCGCGGCGCAAGCAGATTCCGTTTTCCGCTTTAAAGGAGGAGCCGCTCATTCTGTTTCCCCGGCGGCACGGCCCGGGATTGCATGACGTGGTGATCAGGGCGTGCCTTGACGCCGGGTTCACGCCCGAGCCGAAGTATGAGCCTGACGATATGCAGTCGGTTCTTACGCATGTTGCGGCCGGCCTTGGCGTGGCGATCGTTCCTGCCTCCCTCTCGGGGTTCCATGGGGATGACATCACGTATCGCAAGCTTACCCATCCCACGTGTGGCATCGGTTTGCTTGCCGCCCGCCGGGCCCGGCAGTCGGACCTCTTGGTGGACGCGTTCATCCGTCTATGCCGCAGCGCGGCGGATCGCTGGCGGAAGCAGCATGGAAGCGTCGGTGGGGGATAGTGCGCTCATACCACGCAGCAGAGCGAATGCAGGGGGCAAGGCGCACACGTAGCCGCGCCGGCTTTGGTGTGTTGATTGATTCAAGCCGTGCCGTGGCCTCCTGCGATCCAGCGCTGTGCACAATTGCATGGTGAAGGACGGGGCTATCATCCGTTGAGTTGCCGGGGGTTCAAGAACCCCCGGGAAAAAGCGCTTTCAAGAAAGCGCACTCCATATTTCGGAGTGTGGGTTCTGGAGCCCGCTTTTTTGCGCGCCTTCTCGAAGGCGCGCTGATACTTGGACATTCCGCCCGCGCGCCGAATAAATCAACACACCCTAACGAAAGCGGCTACGTAGAAAGAACGCGGCTATGTCTCTTGAACCGGCGCTTCGGCCTCCGGCGCTGGCGCGAAGAATTCGCGGCGGGTGTGCATGACAAAGCCCTACATGACGGCGGCCCACGCAAAGAAGGCGACATAAATGAAGAGGCCCGGGATGGGGTAGAGAAACTCCGTGCCAAGCGCCTGCGCCAGGCGATAGGTGCAGACCGTGTACATGCCCAGCGGGAAGACCATGCCCCAATAGCTCGGGTTATACCCCTCCGCCAGGGTTGGCAACGGCACCTTGCGGATGAAATGCCGCCAGATGCCAAGCGGAATCAGCAGCGGAATCCACCACGTACCTGCCGCCTAGAATGCAGGTTCCCGCCACCAGCATAAAAAAGCCCGGCCCGCGCGTGTAATCAGCGAGATCCGCGAGCATGCGGCGCGGCCAGAGGAGCAGCCGCTGCGCAGTCGCCACCGCGAGCAGAACGAAAATGACGACATTGGTGACGAACAGCAGGTTAGCGATGAAGCGAAATCCGAGCAGATGCGCGCCCAGCGAGATGATGCCGGTGGCCATCACCATGGCAAAATAGCCCGGGGGCAGATCCTGAATGTGGGGCTCCAGCCGATGGGTTACGCGCATTTCGGACAAGAAATGCCGAAATAGAGCCGCGCGTCAAGGGGGGGAGTGCGTCCCGCCTTGTGAAGCTCATCAGCCCTTACACCCGCGGCGTGCGCGCACCGCCTCCGCAAATTGCTGCAAGAGGTTCACCGAGTCTTCCCAGCCAATGCAGGGGTCCGTAATGCTTTGCCCATAGACCAACGGTTTGCCGTCCGACAGATTCTGGCGGCCTTCCAGAAGATTCGACTCGGCGGAGATCCCGATAATCCGCCGCTCGCCGCCTGCCACCTGCTCCGCCACTGAAGCGCCGCTGACCAACTGTTGCTTAAAGCCGCCGGGACTGTTGCCGTGCGACAAATCCACCATCACCCGCGGGGGTAATCCAGCTCGTTCGAGTTCCGCACAAGCCGACGCCACACTCGCCCCATCGTAGTTCGGCTCCATGCCGCCCCGCAAAATAACGTGGCAGTCGCTATTACCGAGTGTGTCCACGATCGCGACCTGCCCGGATTTGTGCACGGAGAGAAAATGGTGCCGCTGGCTCGCCGCCAGAATCGCCGCGACCGCGATCTTTACATTGCCGTCCGTCCCGTTCTTGAATCCAACCGCCGAGGAGAGGCCCGACGCCAACTCGCGGTGCACTTGCGATTCCGTGGTCCGCGCCCCGATCGCTCCCCAGGAGACCAGGTCGCCGATGTACTGGGGCGAAATGACGTCGAGAAATTCACAGCCCGCGGGCACGCCAAGCTGGTTAATGTGCACCAGCAAATCGCGGGCGATACGGAGCCCCTCGTTGATGCGGAAACTGCCGTTCAGGTAAGGATCGTTGATCAACCCTTTCCAGCCGACCGAGGTGCGGGGCTTTTCGAAGTAGACCCGCATGACGATCTCGAGATCGTCCGCGAGCCGTTCCCGCTGCTCTCGCAGGCGCTCTGCATATTCCAGGGCGCACTGCTCGTTGTGAATCGAACAGGGGCCGATCACCACCAGGAGGCGGTCCGACTCCCCGTTGAGGATGTCCTTGATCCGAGTGCGCGTCTCCTGAATAAACACCTCTGCCGGGGTGCCTTTGATCGGAAAGAAGCGGATCAGGTGCGCCGGAGGCGGCAGGGGCAGAATGTTTTCGATGCGTAGATCGTCCGTGGCGGACATGCGATCCGCGGGAGGCGGCCCCAGGGCGTCGTCGTGAATTTCGGTCATAGTCAGGAGTTCCTTTTCGGCGCATCATGCCGAAGCCGCTGTGCGAAGACAACCGGGATATTGATTGCGAGGTCCCTTTCGCAGGTGGCCTTGCCGATGCCGCTGGACGATCCGGTTTACGCCTGAGCGGCTGGATTGGCGGTGCTGCACCTCGCGGCGAGTGCGGCATGCTGGCCGTTCCGCTCGATCCGGCCATGCGTTTATACAGCAACCCCTTTTATGCGTTTCTGGAGCAGAGCATTCTGGAGTGGGGCGAACTCAGGATTGAGAACGATGGCGCGCCCGAGTTCGAATGATGAAGCGGGTCCGCCGCGTAGCCGCGTCGGTGGAGGAAGAGGGACGGACTCCATGGTTCTGCTGTTTCTGGGCAGGAGGAGTAGGTGCGGCAGGTTTGCTCTTGGGGAGAGAGATTGGGGTGTACGAGTAGGTGTACGAGTACGGGGGGCGAACACTGACTCCTGCTGCGATTCTTACGCTTACACCTACTCCTACACGCAACTCTGCTCCCCAAATTCCGTTTAACGGATCGCTGCACCTGGTAGCTCCGGTCGGGATAGGAATCCTGGAACGCCAGGTAGACCCTGGGGCTGCCCCCCACGAACCCGGCCGGCTGAATCCCAATGCGCGGATTCAACTCGCGCACGGGCACGTCCCGCACGGTTACGTGCAGCGGTTGGTCGCTGTAGTAGATCTGGTTGTTGTTCTTATCGAGTTCCCTCACGTTTTTGTTCCCATCGATGATCGTGACGGGATCGTAGAATCTGTAAATCCTGCTTCGAAAGGTGGAGCGATGTAGTTTGGGGTTTTTTGAACCAATCCGCGGTGGGCGGCCTACAGCGTTGGCATCGACCACGTCCCACATCCCGAAAAGACTTCCGCTTCCGCTCCGCCTCGCGCATACTGTGGCAACCATGGAAGAAGGAAGGGGCAGGGGGAGCGTCGGATCATGAGCAGCAAATCAACCGCGTCTGAACCAAGAGTCGATGGCCGCCCGGTGGACGCATTGCGGCCCGTCTGCCTGCAACAGGATTTTGCACGAGCCGCATTGGGGTCGGTCCTGATTTCCATGGGCCATACCCGTGTCATCTGTGCCGCCAGCCTGGAAGAGGGCGTGCCCCGCTGGATGCGCGCTCAGAATGTCGCCGGCGGCTGGGTCACCGCGGAATACAGCATGTTGCCCTATTCGACCACCGACCGGTCTCGCCGCGAGGTGACGGCGGGCAAGGTGAGTGGACGCACCCAGGAAATTCAGCGGCTCATCGGCAGATCCCTGCGGGCGATCGTCGATCTCCAGGCGCTGGGCGCACGCACGATCTGGCTGGATTGCGATGTCCTGCAGGCGGATGGGGGAACACGCACGGCAGCGATCACTGGCGCGTTTGTCGCGCTCCGGCTTGGGGTGGAGCGCCTGCTCCGCGACGGGGTTCTGACGCACAACCCCATTCGCGACAGCGTGGCCGCCATCAGTGTGGGCGTGGTGGACGGTCGCCCTTTGCTCGATCTCTGTTACCTCGAAGACGTGGCTGCCGAAGTCGACATGAACGTCGTCATGACCGGTTCGGGCAAATATGTTGAAATCCAGGGAACCGCGGAGGGTGAACCCTTCTCCGCCACCCTGCTGCGCAAACTCCAGGGGCTGGCGGCCGGGGGAATCGAGGAACTGACCCGGATTCAGGCGCAGGTCAGCCTAGATGGGCCTCCAATTTACTCTTGAGCGCCGTCTTGCTCATGGCACCCACCATCTGCTCGGCCACCGTGCCGCCCTTGATGACGAGGAGCGTCGGAATGGAGCGTACGCCGAATTTCCCGGCGAGGTCCTGACTCTTGTCGACATCGACCTTTGCGATCTTCAACTGCCCGTCCAGTTCGTCGGCCAATTCGTCGAGGATTGGCGCGATAGCCCGGCAGGGGCCGCACCATTCGGCCCAGAAATCCACCAGCACGGGGGTCGACGATCCGCCGACTTCCGTATCCCAGTTCGATGCGTCTACATGCGTAATTTTGTCGTTAGCCATATGGGGTTCTCCTCCGTAAGCCTACATCCGCCCCGGAAAAGGCAGATTCGTGGCGATGGTTTGGGCCGCCAGCACATAAATGAGAACGGCCATAATCAAGACGGTTGCCAGGGCCGCGCCGCCGACCAGCGGTCCGAACGAATCTTCGCCGGGCACCTTTCTGAGGCCTGGGGCCGGTTTCACGGCATCGGCGGGCTGTTCGGGCTTCTTGGCCGCGCCTTCCGCACCGGCCCGCTTCAGTTTGATCGACTTCGGGCGGGGCGGCGCGTGTGGGATTTCGGAATCATCCACCTCAATGCGTGCCGTGGCGCTCTTCGTCGGTGGTTCGACTTCGATGCGTGCCGTCCCTGGCTTGGATTGCTTCTGCGGCGCGATGATGCCGACCGGATCTTCCTCTGACGGCTTCGGTTCGGGCGCGGGTGGCCGACTCCGGGAGGCCGCGGCACCGGCAGCGCCAACCCCCGCGACTCCTTTGGCGGCGCGGCGCAGGACATCCTCTCCGTTCGTTGCACCCTTCGGTAAATCGACGCGGGCGGTGCCTGGCGCACCGGGAGCCGTGGACGCAGGCGGCTCGGGCTTATTGATGCGGGCCGTTTCACCTTTGGCGGCTTCGTCAGGGTCCAACTCGACCCGCATGGTCTGGTTCATGAACGCAGCGCCCTGGGCGCGTGCCTCCTCGGATGCATCCTCGCCGAGGATCGACTCGATCGGCAACGTTTCGGCAGACATCAACTCCTTGGCATCCATGGATTCGATGGGAACCGTAGTTGCAGCGAGGAGATCTTCTTGCGATTGCTTTGCAGCCGCTTCGGCAGGCGCCTGCTCGGGCGAGGCCTCCGCCTCTGCCTCTGCCTTTTCCTCTGCAAGTGGCTCCATCGGTATTGTTTCGGCCAGGTCAATACGGTCCGTGGAGGGGCGCGGTGCTTTGGCGTCCTGCTGCTTTTTCAGCATCTCCGGGTCAAGTGTCACCGCGGTGAACTCCTCCTCGTCATCTTCGGTGGCGGGTTGGGGCGGCTCGGGAGGGTCAATGCGGGAGGTGTCACTCTTCGGTTTTGCCGAAGCCAGATCGATGCGGTCCGTCTCGGCGGGCGGGGCGGCACCCCCGATGTCGATCCGCCCGGTCTCTCCAGGCTTTTTGGCTGCGGAGAGGTCAATGCGATCCGTCTGGCTCATGCGTGCCGCATGCTCCGCTTTGCTGTCTGGAGCAGCACCTTCCGCCTGGTTGGAAGGAACGGAAATCCGCTCTGTTTCGCCCTCCTTCGTGGTGGGCGTTACATCGATGCGCTCGGTGATGTCGGGGTCCGTCACGCCGGGCACCAGAATGCGCGCGGTCTCTTCCGCGGCGGACGGGGCGCTGACTTCCTTCTTCTTCAAATTCACGCGCGGTGGAGCTGAACCATTCT
>SLOV01000128.1 GCA_007132345.1 Kiritimatiellia bacterium | reverse complement strand
CGTGAAGACAGCGCTGACGGCGTCCCCCGTGAGAAGGGACGTTGTCCCACCCGCGTGAGGCCACGTTGCCGCGGCCAATCACGTGACCGCGTGTCGCGGAACGTGACCACGCGGCGCGGCTCACGTGGCAACGGGGGTCTCACGTCCGTGTAACTCCGCGCTCCATTCTGTGTTGTTCGACATAGGTCTGGGCCGGAGGAATGTGTGGCCCACGATCGTTAGCGCGGTTTTACGATTCCAGCGCAGGCAGCCGTTAGATCGCATCACCGGGAAGTGGATCGCGACTCGGTACACGGTCGAGAACCTTCTTGAATGCGCCATGCCGGGCCTTCTTCGCCCTTGCGGCGATGTAGTCCTCGGTTGTGATCGCTGAGATTTTTTCTGCCACAGCGGAGGTGATGAAAGTGTTTATAGACACCCCATCCTTTCGCGCGATTTCTCTAATATGCCTGTGGATAGAGTCTGGCAGTCGTAAATTCAATGCACTCATCTCATTTCTCCCAGCAAGGTGACAGGTGGGACCACCCGTGTTCCGAATTGCCCGGCTGCCACGAAATCCGCACCGTTAAAAGTAACGATATCTACATTGCCCGCCGCAACGGCAAGTTCCAGAATGTGGTCGTCCTTGGGGTCCGCGAGCGCCGGGCGCCAAAGAAAGTGTATCTTGCAACATTCCCCTCGGACGCAAAGCCCATCGAGAACGTCCTCAATTGAACGATTTGACAGCCCAAGTTCTTTCTGTTGGCGCTTCAGGATGTCCTCGTATTCGAATAATAGTGTCGTCGAAAGAATTGGCACCAAGCGTCCGCACTCCACGAAACGCAAGAGCTGGTACGATGCACCAGACGACGAGTAAAGACCAGCTCGCAGCACGTTCGTGTCGATAACAGCCCTGCGTATCTTCATTTGCTAGTGATACTTTATTCAGTACCACATGGCAAACGCTTTGTTGTCGGCTTTGTTGTCGGCGCTTGAACAGATTCATGTGGGATGGACGGGCGGCACCGCCTCTGACTGGCGGGGAAGGAGCTCGTGATCGTGCTATCGGGGGGTGGGGACGGGAGCTGGAAGCTCCCGCTACTTTGTGCTCTCGCACCAGATCGGGCTCGATGACCGCTTTTCCCGTTGAGGGGTGGAAGCCGAGCGAGTAGGGTCGTGGTTATGAAATCCTTCGTTTCCACCCAGGTGGGGGCCTGGCTGGCCGTGCTCGCGCTTCTGCTCACCGCCCCCTTTTCCCTGAACGCACAGAACGTGCGCCTCAATGAGATCATGGCGTCCAACGCGTCGACGATCGCGGATGAGGACGGCGATTTCGAGGACTGGATTGAGCTGTATAACGCTGGCAGCGAGCCGGTCGATCTCTCCGGCTGGGGCCTCTCGGACAATTACGACAATCCCTTCAAGTGGAGCTTTCCGCAGGACACCACCATCGGGGCGGGTGCGCATCTGCTGGTCTGGGCGTCCGGGAAAGATCGCCAGTTGTGGCGGAACGCCGGGTTCTGGACGCTCAGCGAGGTGGTTAATGACACAGTGGTGGACGAATGGGGAGGGCCACGACAGGCCACGCTCCAGGGCGACGCATCGTTTGTGGCAGAGGCAGAGCGGGACGGGGCTATCGATTTTATGCCCTCCGGTTCCATCGAGCTGGATGAGCCAGTGTGGCTGAATGGCGACTTCACCGTCGGCTACTGGTTCTACACCCGCCGCAGCAGCTCCTGGCGGGCGATGAACAACGCGAGCAGTCTGAATTTCTCTATTGGGCACTGGACCGATTCGCGCATCAGTTTCTGGAACCCGAATGTGAGCATCTATCCTTCCGAAGCCTTCCAGACCGATACGTGGGAGCACATCACCTTAACGCGCTCCGGTTCGCTGGTCCGCATCTATCGCAACGGTATCGAGGTGGGCTCGGGGACCTGGACAGGCACACTCGGCATCGACCACTTTGGCGGGGTGAGCGGGGGAACTGCATGGAGCGGCTTTGACGGCATGCTCGGTGAGGTGCTGATGCTGCCCTATGCGATGGATGCGACCGAGGTCGGGCAACTCCACGCGGGAACCGTGACGCTCCGCAAACCACCGCTGCACACGTCGTACTCCATTTCTGCCTCAGGCGAGGAGATCATCCTGACGATGCCCGACGGCACGCTGGTCGACGAGCTGCCGCCGACGCCGATCCCGACGGACATTTCCATTGGCCGCGTGGAGGGTGAAGGCGATGCCTGGTTCTACTTCGGCGAACCGACGCCCGGCGCCACAAACAGCACGACGGCATACACCGAAATTCTCGAACCGCCTGCGTTCAGCCATACAGGGGGCTTCTACGATGTGCCTTTCGCGCTCTCGCTGGGGGCGGACGAGGAGGTCACGATTCTCTACACGCTCGATGGGTCCGAACCTGACCCCGCTCACCTTGGCGGAACGACCTACGAGTATAAGAACTGGTACCCGCGGAATCCCGGCGAGGAGCCAAGCCCGGATGATTTACTGGAGCGGGTTATCGAGACGCATACCTATGCCGAGCCGCTCTGGATCGAGGACCGGAGCGGGGCACCGAACGAGATTTCGACGATCAACACGGCCTTTTCGCACGCGACCCTCTTGCCGTCCGGTACGGTCTTTAAGGGCACCACCGTGCGGGCCCGCGCGTTCCGGGAAGGGGCGCTGCCCAGCCGCACCGCTACGCAGAGTTATTTTGTTTCGCCCGACATGGCGAATCGCTACGACCTTCTCGTTGTCTCTTTCGCAACGGGCGAACCGGGCCTGTTCGGTTATGACGAGGGCATTTACACCGCTGGCCAGCGTGCCGACGCCTGGCGACTGAGCAACCCAGCCTCGGATTTCAACAACTCGGTTCCCGCAAACTATCGCCTGCGCGGTCGGGAGTGGGAGCGGGCCGCGAACATGGAGATCTTTGCATCAGACGGCACGCCGTTGCTCAATCAGGGCGTCGGCCTGCGAATCCATGGGGGCTGGAGCCGTGCCTTCCGCAGAAAATCTTTTCGCATTTATGCACGCTCCGAATACGACGACCGCAACGCGATCGAGTTCGATCTCTTCGACGGCCTGCAAGCTGTGGGTGTGGAGAATCAGCCTGTGCAAAGCTTCCGGCGGCTGATCCTGCGGAACTCCGGCAACGACTGGTCACGGACGCTTTTCCGCGATGCGATGATTCAGGATCTCGTCCAGCACACCGGCATTCCAACCCAGGCCTACCGACCGGCGATCCACTTCATCAACGGCGAGTACTGGGGCATCAATAATTTCCGCGAGCGGATGGATCAGCATTACATCGAATCCCACTTTGGCATCGATCCAGAGGATTCCGTCAGACTCGTCCGCAACGCCCAGATCGATTTCGGAACCGAGGCCGATCGACAAGATTATCTGGACCTGCGCGCCTTTGCGGAAACGCAGGACCTGACGGAACCCGCCAACTATCAGCACATGGTCGAGCGCGTTGACGTGGAAAACCTGGCGCTCTACTTCGCGATTCAAGTCTACATCCGGAATCACGACTGGCCGCAGAACAATGTGGCTTTCTTCCGTAAGCGGACGGAGGGCTATCTGCCCGACGCGCCCGGCGCACACGACGGGCGGTGGCGGTGGCTCCTGTTCGACACCGATCATGGATTCAACTATGCGCAGAGAAACGACAATTCCCTGGCACGTGTGGCGTTGCCGGGCGGCGGTCCCGCAAGCTGGTCCACGACGCCATTCCGACAACTACTGGCGAACGACGATTTCCGTGCGTTATTCATCAACACGCTGGCCGATCTGATGAATACGACGTTTGAGCCTACACGCGTGGTCGATACGATCGACGCATTCGCCGAAAACCTCGCCTCCTCGCGTGCCGAACACGTTGCACGCTGGCAGAATGGGCATCACACAGGCACTGCGCTCCGTAATTTTGCCAATGCACGACGTCCCATCGTGCGCGAGCACGTACTGGAGGTTTTCGACCTGCCCGGCACAGGGGAAGTAACCCTGCATAACCTGCAGCCTGACGGCGGGTCGCTGCGCATCAACACGGTCACGATCGACGCAGAGACACCCGGCGTGCCCGACCTCGAAGCCCCTTACCCCTGGAGCGGCGTCTATTATCAGGACGTGCCCATCGAACTCGAGGCCGTGCCCAATGAAGGCTGGCAGTTCGCCGGCTGGCAGATCGAGCCGGACGGCGAACCTGCGTTCGAGCTATCCGAGGCGCTGGCGCAGACCACCCTCGCCGGCGATCTCTCAGTCACGGCGCTCTTTGAACCCATACCAGTTCCTGTAGAGCTGCACGTATGGGATTTCGAGGATGCGGAGGAGCTGCTCGCACCCAGCTACACGATCGGCGGGGGAACCCTCTCCACCACGCTCGGCTCGAACACTGTTGTCCTGGCCAACACCGGCGGCGATTTCGATACCCAGCATCTGCGCATTAACAACCCGCTGGGCACCGAACTGATCTTTGCACTGCCGACCCCAGGCTTCGAAGCGATCACCCTCGACTTCGACACACGCCGCTCCGGCCAGGGCGCAGGCGAACAGAAGCTCGCCTACACCACCAACGGCATCGACTGGATCGACTATGCCGAATACGCGGTCTTCAATGACCCGCCGCAATCGAAGTCTTTCGACTTCTCGGAGGTAGAGGGCGCAAGCGATAACCCGGACTTCGGCGTGCGTATCGTCTTCGAGCAGGGCGACGGCGCGACCGAGGGCAATAACCGGTTCGACGATATCGTGCTCAGCGGTCTCCCGTTGCCCGGCGTGAATCTGCCGCCGGAGATCGTGGGCAGCCTGGCCGACCCGCTCACGGGTATCGAGGGCGGCGCCTTGGTCGAGATCGACCTGCATACGCTCTTTGTCGATCCGGACGACGACGAGTTGTTCTTCGATGTAGAGATCGAGCACGCGGCCATTGCATCGGCGACGATTGAGGATGGCATCCTGCGGATCGCGCCCACGCTGCGGGGCGAAACGGATGTCACGGTCAGTGCCACCGACGGGAAT
The DNA here is from genome assembly GCA_007132345.1 of Kiritimatiellia bacterium. Lineage (GTDB taxonomy): Bacteria > Verrucomicrobiota > Kiritimatiellia > SLOV01 > SLOV01 > SLOV01. The sequence continues at coordinate 1,739 of SLOV01000128.1, read as the reverse complement.
TTCCCGCCAGTCCCGCTGGAGGCACGGCTGCTGGTCTATCCCGAAGCGCATCCGCTCGCGGAGGGCGAATACCTCTTTGACGCCTGGTCACCCGACGAGCCCGCGGGCAGCTTCCCGCCGCACATGATCTTCCTGCAAAGCGACAGGAGCGACACGGAGCTGGATACGGAGCTGACGTTCGCCTACCGGATTCCACCGCTGGATGCGGCGGAGGAAGAGGATGTGGCCCTGCCCTATGCGGCCACGTCGCGCACGCGCCTCAACGGGCTCGACGCGGACGGGCTTGCCTTCATCAACACCGGGCGTGGCCGCGATCTGGGCGGTGCGTTGCTGGCGCTCGACACGCGCGGGGTAACGGAGGTGCCGGTTGAATGGCTGGGCGGCACGATCCTGACGAACTCGCGGGTGTACGCGATTCGTCTGCAATACCGTGTGGGGCACGAAGGGCCGTTCCTGGACGTTCTGGATGAAGCCGACGCGCCAGTCGAGTATATGCGCAATGCGGAAAACGGGCACACGGCGCAGCTCGAAGCGCTGCTGCCGGCGGAGGCGCTGGATGAGCCGTACGTGCAATTGCTCTGGCGCTATTACCGGATATCGGGCACGTCGGGCCCGCGCGCGCAACTGCGGCTCGACGACATTCGCGTGGGTGAGGAACCAACCGGCTTCCGCCTCTGGCAGGTCCTGAACTTCAGTGCGGCGGAGCTGGACGATCCAGGCGTGAGTGGGCCATTGGCCGATCCGGATGAGAGCGGGCTACCCAATCTGCTGCGATATGCGCTGGGGCTGAGCCGGCATGAGGCGTTCGAGGAGCATCAGCCGTGGCCGTGGCACGGACTTGGCGACGATGGGGTAGAAATCTATTACGTCTATCGCCGGTTAATCGATCCAGACGCGGGCGTGGAGTACCGTGTCGAAATCTCCGACGACTTGTTCGATCCGGATGGTTGGGAGTTGGCGGAGATTGGCGTGCATATCCGGGATGCGGGAACGGTCTTTCCGACGGGTGACGGCATCACCGAGGAGGTGGCGCTGGTGATGCTGACTGATCTGATGGCGCAGGTTCGAGCGGTTCGGTTGCGGGTGGTGTTGGTGGAAGAGTAGCGACAGAGACTGTTCGGGTTTTAGCAAGGGCCAAGCGATGGGGACGGGAGCTGGAAGCTCCCGCTACTCTGTTGCTCCGAACTTGGGATATGGATGGCTCCCACCAAAGTGGCGGGAGCATCCTGCTCCCGCTCGGCGCTGTGATCGTAAAGATGGCGCTGACGGCGTCCCCCGTGAGGAGGGACGTTGTCCCACCAAAGGGGGACTCACGTCCGTGTAACTCCGCGCTCCATGGTTTGGTGCTCGACATAGGCCGGGGCTGGAGGGGCGAGTTATACGAGCCCGGCATCGCCTTATTGGACAATGCGGCCCGGGAGCTGGAAGCTCCCGCTACTTTGTCGCTCCGAACCTGGTACAAGGATGGATCCCACCAAAGTGGCGGGAGCATCCTGCTCCCGCTCGGAGCTGTGATCGTGAAGATAGCGCGGACGGCGTCCTGTAACAACTCCGCCCTCCAGCACGAATGGAGAGATGGGCGTGTACGAGTATGGAGACGAATGACAAGACAGGCATTCGACTCGTCGCAACCCTTACCCGGACACCCTTAAACGACCCGCTTAAGCGTTGGTCAACGAGCACTTGTCGACGAAGCGGATCGGTTAAGTGTTTCCGATGAAGGGTGGCGATTAAGAGTG
>SLOV01000213.1 GCA_007132345.1 Kiritimatiellia bacterium | reverse complement strand
GAACTACTTCGTCGATACCTCCATCCTGAACACCTACAAGTCCACGCGCTTGACCTTCGTTTCCTGGAAGGAATCGCGATAGACTTCCCGATGAAGGAACAACAGATCGGAGCCCCGCATGAAGACGACACAGCAACACCATGGAACGAGAGGAAAAAGCGGTTTCACGCTGGTCGAAATCATGATCGTTGTGGCCATCATCGGCCTGCTGGCCGTCATTGCCGCACCGAATTATGTGCGGGTCCGGGCATTTTCACAGACCAATATCTGCCTGAATAATCTGCGCCAAATCACGGGAGCCAAAGCGCAGCTCAGCATCGAGGCCCGTCTCACCCAAGGTGACGCAGTGGCCGACGAAGAGTTGAATCCCTATTTGAAGCAGGATTTCGACGAGTTAAAGGAGCCGGCAGGCTACAGCTATGTGGTCGGCAACATAGGGATCGCCCCGGCCTGCACCCTGGGGGCGCCGCACGAATTGTAAGGTTGGTCACAGCCACAACCGGCCGCGGAAATCTTTTCTCAAGCGCCCGCCCGGATTCGGGCTGACTGGCCCGCATCATGCTCTTCACAGGCGTTGTAACGAACCATTACGGAGAGCCCACAATGAAGCGCACCAAAGAAGGATTCACCCTGCTCGAAATCATGATCGTTGTCGCCATTGTCGGCATGCTCGCGGTCATGGCCTCGCCCTCCTTTCTGCGCACGCGCGATCTGACCAACAACTCCGTCTGTATCAACAACCTTCGCATCCTCGTGACGGCCAAAAACATGTTCGCTTTCGATGCGGGGCGGAAACATAACGATCCGGTTGAGGCCCATGACGTTAACCCATACCTCAAGCACCCCTTCGATCAGATGAAAGAACCCGCGGGCGGCGATTACGATCTGCGCCCGATCGGGCACGACCCCCTCTGCACCGTCGGGCACGTCTACTGAAGCCGCGCGGACTCCGCTTCCACCGGCGCCCAGTGTAACGAAAAGAGCTGAAAGCCCAGCGAGCGATCGTCGCCCGTGCCCATCGCTTCCGCCGGCACCCACGCAGGGACTTCGAAAACAAGCTCGTCGAGGCCCGCGGTCTCCTGCATTGGCAGATCGAACTCCATCTCCAACTCCGCACGCCCCGGAGGCAGTACAACCACTCGCTCCTCGCCCGCCACCCTCACATGCAACTGGCGCTCGTCCGTCGCCACCGGCTCGGGGCGACCGTCCGCAATGTCGAGGACCAAGCGATAGCGATACGCTCCGCGCGAGATCGGAACCTGCACACGCCCCGTTCCGCTGCTCCACTGAAACGGCGCACCCTCCAACGACTCCTCGCCGTAAAAGCCGGAAACGAGAAAGACCGACTCCGGCTCGCCAACGGTCAATGTTAGCTCGGCGCCAATTTCCACCCACTGGGGATGCACCAGACCGGCCCCCACGAGTTGCAGGTGCACCGGTACCTGAAACGACGCTGCATCCACTGTGAGCACAAAGCCATTTGAACGCCGCCGCAGGTGCGCGCCGCAGGTGCCTTCCGCCAGGAGCCTGCCATCCTCCGCTTCCACCCGCCACACATGCGGACCTGGGCCGGGTATCTCGGGCGCCAGGACGCCCAGGAGCCCGATGCCAATGGTGGACGGATCGGGCGCCAGGCGTAACGCCCGATGCGCCGTCAGGAGCCGGGCCCGCCGCAGCCCAACCCGCGCGGGCGCTTCCACCTCAAAGCGAACCTCGCGGATTCCGGCCCAGTCCTCCGGCCCCGCGGTATCGGGCCGGTGCATCGGGAACCAGATCGCGTCCCCATAAATCTGCAAACCAACCTGCGCCTCGCCCTCCGGCTGCACCGCGAGCGCCTCCGGCATCGGCTCCGCGCCGGGCAGCCAGCGAATACTCAGACCGACGGCCGTAAAGAAATCCGGCCCCGCCCGCACCGGAACCCTAAGCGAGAAGGGCGACGCCAATTGCCGCTCGCTCACCCATCGCTGCACTTCTGGTTCATCCACAAACCAGGGAGCATCGCCCGGCATGGCGTCCGGCCCGAAATCGATTGTCAACGGTTCATGCCACCCCACCAGGTGTGCATCGCGGAGCGCGGGAACCGGAGCGCCGTTGGCCTCCGCTTTCAAACGCACCGCCTCTCCCCAGGCCCAGGGTGGCAGCGCCCGGAAATAGTGGAGCGGCTCCGGGGCGGGGACCGGCTGTTCATCCAGACGCACCTCCAGCGCATCGCCGAGCGAACGGGGATGCAGCCAGAGGAAAGCCGCGCCTTCCGGCGGCACCTCCAGCGAATGCGTGACCACCGTCTGCCGCCTGGCCTCCACCTCGAATACCTGGAGTTCGGGCCGGCCCCGCCCCAGGAACGGAGAGAGCCGATACTCATCGGCGGAAAGCGTCCGCACCAGCGTCAGATCGAAGCGGTGCCGCAGACGTTCCATGTCCAACTGCGTGAGATTAAAGCGCCCCACGCGGGTCGGGTCCTGGTCGACATTGTCGAGCAGGAAGAGAGAGACCCCCTGATCGAGAAACCAGTCCACGGCCGTGTCCAGTCCTGCCTCCGCGTCGAACCAGGTCAATTCGAGCGGACGCATCACATCCAAGCGCGTCAGCGTGCCGAGCACATCGCGCAGCATGCGATTTGAGAAATAGAGGGCGCGCTCCCCGGCGAGGTCAGCCAACTCCGTTTCCAGGCGCTGCGCGTCCTGCATGCCGTACAGTTCCGCGCGGTCCGGCGGGGCGCCAAACGGTACGGGCATGAAGGCGGCGAGGGCCAGGGCGCCAACGAAGATGGCATCGCCACGCGGCCGCAGCAGAGGTACGCGTTCGACGAGGTTCCGCAGCAGAAGAAGAACGGGTAGCACCAGCAAGACGGCGTAGGGTATGTGCGCGAAGAACATGTGCCGGAAATCCGCGTTGCCCCACTGCGCATAGAGAACGGCATGCACGAAGCCCAGCCCCAGGAAGAGGCGCCCGGCATGGGATCGGAGCGCCAGCACCGCACCCGCCAGGAAGAGCAGCAAAGCGGGCCCTTGGAACAACGCCCCGCCAGAGGCGGCGTATAGATCGATGTAGCGGGCGTAGGTGCTCAAAATGTTGCTGATGTTAAGGCCTGGCATCGGGATGGGCACGAGCCCTTCCGGCGGTAGTTCCGTATAGCTCGTGGCCGAATGCGCAAATTGCAGGCTCAGCAACGGGTTCCCGGTGCTGACCCAGCTCTGGACCAGGAGGGGCATCAGGCCCAGCAACCCGCCGAGCCCCCCCATGGCGATCAGAAGCCCTTTACGGGAATGAGCGCGGAAGCGGGTGCTGCAGAGCAGATAGAGCCCCATCCAGGCAGCATAGACGATGTTCGCCTCCTTGATGGCGCATGCATAGCCGGCCAGCAGGCCCAGCAAGAGCACGAAGCCGGGCCGGCCTTCCCGCAGGAAACGGAACAGGGCATAGAGCGCCCCCAGCACGCACAGATAGAAGAGCGGTTCCCGCCAGGGCCGACTGAACTGCAGGAACGTGGCGGGCGCCGAACCCAGGAACGCCACCGCCGCGGCCGCACCCAGCGCCAGAGCCCAGTACGAGCGCCCCCACCCTTCCCACACGCAAAGCACCAGCAGGCCGAGCACCGCAATCAGCAGGAAGTGATTCAAATAGAGTGCCGCGAATAGCCCGCCGAAGCGCAGGGCGGCGGCCAGCGCGAGCGGATAGCCGATCGCGACGGTGTGGACGGTGCGGCCGTCGCCACGCACATGCGTGTTCCACACCGGCCCATCGGTGAGTGCGTCGCCTTCCCACAGCGCCTGTACCGCGGATGCGACCTCCGTATCGACAAAGAACCGGCCCTCTGCCAGGTCACGGGCAAAGCGCAGATAACTGTAGGGGTCGGCCGTGGCCACGACGGTCCGGAAGGGCCACAGCGCAGCGAGAACGCGGAGGAGCAGCAAAGCCAGCAACAGCCCCGCCACAAAGCGGCTGGAACGACGGACGCCAGCCGCCGGGACTCGAGGATGGGGCTCGGATTGCTGCATGCGCTTCCACCTACTCCCCGGGAGCCCCACGAATCAAGCCTATAGGACCCCGCGGCATTCCCAGCGGCGCCTATCCACGGACGAGCGGAGACCGGTGGCGGCGCTATGGTTAGCCGTCGCGCCGCAGAAACAGATCGAAGACATGCGTCGAACTTTCGACTTCCTTGCGGGCCGGCATCGACAAAGCAGGCGCATGCTCGAAGTGGCCGGTAACGCACTCCAGCGTCAACGGGTCAACCGCCAGCCCCACGTTCCAGCCCGCCACGAGCAGACCGCCGGGCCGGAGCAAACGATGGAACCCCTCCATGATGGGCGGCATATGCTCGGCGTTCACGCCATAGCCCATCACGCCGCTGAACAGGATTGCGTCGAAATCCGATGCGGGAAGCTGCTCCGCCAGCCCGGCCGCATCGCAGACCAGATGCCGTTCCGGATGGCCCCACTGCGCCTCTTCGGGTGAGATATCCGCGGTCCAGCACTCGATGCCTCGCGCCTCGAAACGGCCCGGCACCTCTTGCGTGTACTCCGCGCAACCGACGGAAAGCACGCGGGAGAATCCGCTCTCCAACAGCGCCGGTATGATCGTCTCATTCATATAGACACGATCCGGCATCCCCCGCACGTAGCTCAGATAGACCCGGTTCCTGAGCGTACGCAGCGGCGTCCAGCCCAGCAGCCGCGCACCGCCGGGCAGGCGTGCGACCAGGTTAAAAAGCTTATACCCCCATTCTCTCAGCTTCTGCATGCGATTCGGTCCTGCCTGTTCTCATCGTCCCACTTCAACTGCCCAACGAGCAACTTATAGGCGCAAGTCATTACCTGTCATCCGGGTAAAGCGCAAGCCCATGCTCCGGTTCGGCGAGGTCCAATCGATTCGCGCGATCAGCCCCTGATTCACAGCTCCGGCCCGGTAAGCCGGGCCGCTCCAGGCCCCGATTGGAACTCCAGACACCCGGCACAACGCCCCTGCGCACATGTACTCCCTGTCCGAACCCTGTCCGAACCGCCTCCCGATTATTTTCCTACGTAGGAAAATAATCGGGAGGAACTACGAGTCGATGGGTGCTGGCGTCAGGGCAGGCGGACAAGCACGCGGTAGAAGACGGGCTCATCGCTCTCGATGCCGATGAGCGGGCCGCTCCCACCGGGGATATCGATTTGACCGGGCACGTCGAGCCAATCGCCTTCGGTGAGACTCAGACGATATTGCAGCGTGTAGAGCCGATCAGGGGAATCGGGCTGAAAAACGACGGACAATGGAGTGGCCGACCCGATTTCGATGATCTTGAACACGGAACCCATTTGCGCCGGATCGGTGAGCGCAACGTATTCCTGCAACAGGGTCATCTCTTTGGCCGGGTTGTGGCGCTGGTCCACCTCCGCCCAGGTCTCGTCAGGACTGGGTTCGATGCCGTGGCCCGCATACCATTCGATGGGAACCCCGCCCGCACTCATGAAATGGGCCACGACGGAAAGGTCGCGCGTGACGTTCAAGTCCTGACGCTTCGCGGTGAGCACACCGTCGCTCCAACGAATGAGCCCGGCGCCCGCCTCCGGAACGGCTTCGACCAGTGTGCCATGCATGCCGTGGGGCACCGTCTGGGGCGTCTCGCCAACGATCGCGCCGCCCGCTCCTGCCGTGTAGATCAAGACGACCTCCAGGTTGCCGGTTGGCTCCGTATAGACGCCCTCGCGGATCGAGAGCGTCTGGTCGGTGACGACAACGGCCATGTTGCCCGGCGCAGTCCAGCCGCTCAGGGGGCGGAAGCTGACGGTGTAGTCCCCGACGGGCAGGTTGCGGAGTCGATCGCCGCTTGCCCTCCACGTGGTGTTCGGCCCGCTGGTGAGCCGCCATTGTGCGCCATCTTCACGAGCGGCGCGCGGGGTCATGAACACCTGGACTTCCCCGGTGTGCATCCGATAGTTGGCCGCATGTTCGGTGCGGCGAGCGGCGAGAATGTCGACATGGGTCTCTGGCGGCGTTTCCCAGCCGGGGACATCGTCGCAAAGGAGAAGGTATTTGCCGACGGGCAGCGCTTCGATCGTCTCGCCACTCTGTTTCCACTCGGTATCCGGCCCGCTTTCCAGCCGCCAACGCGCCCCGGCATCGCGCACCCCGGCGGGTTGAAGTGTGACACCCAGTTCGCCTGTCCGCGGATTGTAAACGGCGTCGAGCCGACGCAGCACGCCTTCTTCAATCGTAACAGGCAGATCCCCTGGCGTGTGCCACTCTTCGATGTTCAGGAACGCGATGGTGTAGTCGCCGGTGGGTACGTTGGAGATCAACTCTCCGCTCGTCTTCCATGTCGTATCCAGACCCGTTGTGAGTCTCCACTGGGCGCCGGCCCGCCGCGCGCTGTTGGGCTCGATGTCCACGCGCAGGCTGCCGGTCGGCTGGTCGACGTAATAGAGGTAGGGGCCGAGGACGTGCGAGCGATCGCTCACGGCTCTTGTGGTGTCCACCTGGGCCCAGGCTGCGAAGGCGCCCGCCGCCGCCGGAGTGAAGGTCTTTGTGAACGTCCGCGTGGCGCCCGCGTCCAGGTCGAAGGTCTGCCACGTAGCGTCGCCTTCGTCGCCCGGCCGCGGAGCGATGGGAAGATGCTGGTAGAAGTCGGTGAAGAAAAGCATGGAGACATCCAAGTCCCCCTGGTTGGCGATGACAACGGTCGCGGTGAGCTCCGTCCCCAGTTCGGACTGCTTGGGCGAAACAACCACGCTTTCGGCGACCAGGTCCGCGTAGGGCTCCGCCTCGCCCGATACCGTCACCTGGTCGAGCACGTTGGGACGGCCATACCGGTG
>SLOV01000095.1 GCA_007132345.1 Kiritimatiellia bacterium | reverse complement strand
GCGCCAGGTGTCGTTCTCAGCGGTGACGCGTGGCGAGGTTGAGATCGTGGTGATGCAGGATGTTACCGACCAGCTCGCGGCCGAAGAACAGATTCGCCAGTATCAATGGCAACTCCGCTCGCTGGCCACGGAAATCGGCCTGGCGGAAGAGCGGGAGCGGCGCCGGATCGCCACCGGTCTGCATGATCAGGTCGTACAGATGCTGGCCCTCGCAAAGATTCGGCTCGGCTCCTTCCAGTCCGACTTGCAGGGCAGCGAGGAGCAAAAGGAGTCTCTGCAGTCGATTCGCAGGGTCATCGATTCCGCCATTCAGGAAACCCGCGCCCTGACCTTCGACCTCAGCCCGCCTGTCCTGTACGAACTTGGCCTGGTTCCCGCGCTCGAATGGCTGGCGGATCGCACCCAACGAAGACATGGACTGCCCTGCTCGCTGCATCGCGAGGCATGCCGCTTGCCCATTCCGCTCGATCACGCGGTGGTCCTTTTTCAGGCGGTTCGAGAGTTGATCAACAACGTGATCCGCCATGCCTGCGCCTCGCGCATCGATATCTATGTCGCTGCCGACCGGGAAACGGTCCGCCTCGCCGTGCAGGACGATGGGCAGGGGTTCGACCTGGCCGGACTGGATCTCAGCGCACACCAGGAAGACCATCATTTCGGGCTTTTCAACATTCGCGAACGAATCCGACAGCTCGGGGGCCAGTTTGAGGCAGAGTCCCAGCCTGGCAGCGGCTGCCGGATCGGATTAGCCGTACCATCCCTGCCGGAAGGGCAGGAAGCTCCCGAGCAGACGCCATGAACCCAACCCGCATTCTGATTGTCGACGACCACAAGATCATTCGCGACGGACTCCGCCTGCTCGTGGAACGGGAACCCGACCTCTGCGTGATAGGCGAAGCGGATAATGGGCGGGATGCCTGCGAGATGGTCCGGAGTACCGTACCGCATGTGCTGCTGATGGATGTTGGGATGCCCGAAATGAATGGCATGGAGGCCACTCGACGCATCCACGAGGAATTCCCGGCCATCCGTATTCTGGCGCTCACCATGCACGCCGACCGCCAGTATCTGCAGGAAATGCTCCGGGCCGGGGCCGCCGGCTATCTGCTCAAAGACTGCGCCTCCGAGGAACTGGTGAAGGCCATTCGCATTGTGCTCGACGGCCAGACCTACCTGAGCCCGCAAGTCGCTGGGACGATCGTGGATGACTGGGTGCGCCACGAGCCAGGCCCCCCGATGCTTGCGTCCCTGACCCCGCGCGAACGGGAAGTTTTGCAAATGATCGCCGAAGGCTATATCGCCCGCGCAATCGGCGCGCGCATCGGTGTCAGCACCAAGACGGTCGAAACCCATCGCAAGCACATTATGACCAAGCTGGGCGCGCGCTCCGTTGCCGAACTCACGCGCATCGCCATTCGTGAAGGGGTCACCCCACTCGAAAAATAAGGGAAAACGAAGTCGAATCTAGGGTTTCCCCCTATAGGCCGGGGGGCGCGGATGCCGTACCTTTTGTTTGTAGGTGTGTCTGCGCCATAGCCATGAAGATTCGTATCATACTCGCGGATGACCACCGTATCGTTCGGGAAGGCCTCCGGGCCATCCTGGTGGACCAGCCTGGGTGGGAGATTGTGGCCGAATGCGGGGATGGCCGCTCAGCCGTCGACGAGGCGCTCCGCCTGAAACCGGATGTGGTCGTGCTCGACCTGGTGATGCCCGACCTCAATGGCATCGAGGCCGCCCGCCAGATCGTTCAGGGCACGCGGTCCACCCGGGTTGTCGCCCTCAGCATGCATACGGACCGTCGCTATGTGACCCGGATGCTCAAAGCTGGCGCCCGGGGCTACCTGCCGAAAGACTGTGCCGGCGAAGAACTGGTGGCTGCCATCAACGCAGTCGTGGCAGGCAAACGCTACCTCAGCCCGGGATTGCCTTCAGTCAGCGCACAGTCGGTTGGAGGCCTGAAGGATGGCGGCCCCGCGACGGCCTACGAAGTCCTCACGGCGCGGGAACGGGAAGTGCTGCAATGCTTTGCCGAGGGGCACTCCACCAAGGAAGTCGCGGCCCTTCTCGGCCTGAAGGTGAAGACCATCGAGGCGCACCGCGCCCATATCGTCGAAAAGCTCGGTGTGCGCTCCATGGCAGACCTCACGCGGTACGCGATTCAAGAGGGCCTCGTCTCCCTGGAGTGATATCGGGGATTACGAACCCGAAAATCCGGTTTTCCCCGATAGCCGTTTCAGGGGATTCTCTGCATGCTGGCGGGGTTCATGAGTTGGAAAATCGGCCTTTGCAGGTATCTGACCGGGGGCTGAATCGCAAAGGAGAAATTGTCGTTATGCGTATGGAAGATTGGGACGAAAAGGAGGATGGGCGCGGGTTACTGCTTCAGATGGGCGGCATTGTCGTCGTGTTTGTCGTCATGTTCATCGTGGCCTATGCCATCGTCATGCTGGCTTCCTGAAAGGGACCAGGACTAGAAACCGTCCATAAAGATATAGGCCGTCAGTCCGGGCACAGTCACTGGGTGCGTGCCTCCCCCCTGAAGCGCGGGCTGGCGGTCTAGTCCCTTCAGCAGAATCTGGTCCCCGTCACCAATCTGCTGCCACGTCCCCGCCGGGAAGGGCACCTCGAACGTCGTGTCCCGATCGGCCGCATTGAGCAGCACGACGAAACCGTTGCCTGGCCGCTGGCGCGGCGCATTGACGATGTAGCCCAGTGCCCGCTGCTCCTGCGACGGCTTGATCCACTGGTAATAGTCCATTTCCGGACGCTCTGCGACACGGAACGCCCGGCCCGGATCGCTGTTACGCAGCGCAATCAAATCCTTGTAGTACTGCATGGCCTCCCGCGCGCCGGGCCGGTCGCGGTCATTCCAGTTCAGGGAATTGATTTCGTCGCCGCGGTCATAGGTATTGCTGATGCCATGTTTGCTGCGCAGATATTCCTGGCCTTCCGCGATCATCACGATCCCCAGCGCGGTCAACGTGGTCGTGGCCGCCAGCTTGTTCCGCTGAATGTCTTCGGGAAGCAGCGCGCGCCCGTCGCGGCCAGGGGCCGAGCTTAACTCGTCGGCGAGCGCCATGTCGTCATGGCTCTCCACGTACTGCACCGCCTGAATGGGTGTCTCGGTCCATGTCTGCAACGATCCGAAAATCGCCTGGGCCAGCCAGTCGCGATTATGGTGGCCCCAGGCAAAGCCTTTGGCGGCTTCGCGGAAATCGTTGTTCCAGGCAGCCCAGGTGGTGCCGCGCAGTTGGCTCTTGTGCTCGCCCCGGAAACTCCACGGCTCGGAGATCAGGATCACGTCCGGGTTCACGGCGCGCGCTTCGTCGCGCAGTTGCATCAGGGTCTCCATGTCGATCAGTTCCGCCAGATCGAAGCGGAATCCGTCGATGTGGAACTCCTTCATCCAGAAGAGCACGTTGTCGATGATGAGCCGCCGCATCATCGGCGATTCGCTGCGGAAGTCGGTTCCGACGCCGCTGTAGTTGCTGTAGGTATAGTCGTCGTTCAGACGGAAATAGTATTTCCGGTCGATCCACTCGAAGACATTCGGCCAGCCGGCGTGGTTATAGACGACGTCGATCAGGACCGCGAACCCCTGGTTGTGCAGTTCGTTCACCAGCGTCTTGAACTCGTAGTACTGTGAACCGGTCAGCGGTTCGAGACCGAAAGATGCCTCGGGTGCGAAGAAATAGGTCGTGGCATAACCCCAACTATGGTCGTCCTCGTTATTATCGTATTCCTGGATCGGCATGAACTGAATCGCATTCACCCCCAACGCCTTGAGGTGGTCGAGGCCGGTGCCGCGCCCGAGCGTATCGGTGACGCCCGCAAATTTACCCCGCAGCTTCGGCGCCACTCCGGACGAGGGGTGCATGGTAAAGTGCCGCACGTGTGTTTCGTAGATGATCAGGTCCTCGTGCGGCGGAATCTCCCAATCGTCGTCTGTCCAGCCGGCGAACCATTGGTTGGTCGCATCGGGATCGATGATCATCGGGTTGTTCCGTGCGTGCGGCACGGCCAGCGCATACGGGTCGCCGACCTGCGCAAAGGGATTGAACCCCTCGCCGGGGCCACGCGGCCCGTCGACGTTGAAGCTGTAGTATTTGCCGATGTCCAGGCCGGTACGGGAGATCTCCCACACACCGTCATCGTCCTGCCACATGGGGTAGCGCCCCGTGGGGGGAATACGGCGGTGCTCCGGCTCATGCACTTCGTGGAAGGGCTGGTCGTACATGCAGAGGACAACACTGCTCGCGCGGGGTGCAAAGAGGCGATAGGTCGTGACGCCACGCTCCCGGTCCAGCTCGACGCCCAGCGTCTTGTCCGTCTTCAAATAGTCGAAAAGGCCCAGACCCGCGGTCACCGGCGCCCAGAGGGGGCGCTCCTCGATGCCATCGATATAAATCGTGTAGGCCTTGCCAAGGTCCAATCTCTGCGCGGCACGCAAAACGAAAAGCGTCTTGGAAGGCGTCTCCGTTTCGATGCGCAGATTGACGTTTCCCTGGCCGTCATCGACCGCGTTCAGGGCATTCTCAGGCGGGGACAGCCACCGGCTCCCATTCACCACGAACTTGAACAGCCGGTCCGCCTCTCCGGCCGGTGGCGCGGTCTGATCAAGCGGTAGCGTCGTGGTCCACCAACCCGGCCGGTCTTCGTCGTGCTCGAGCTGCCAATGGCTCTCTGTATGTTGGGGATTCCACCCATTGAAACTCCCCGCAACCGAAACCCGGTCGGAGGGGCCAAGCTCCAAACCATAGACGGTTTCGTCGAGAAGAAACCCAATCGTCTCGTCCTGGATGTGGTAACCCGAAAAGCGCGCCTCTTCCAAACCGGAGCGTGGCTCGAAACTCTCGAATTCGACCGCGGGCCGAAGCGTCGCCTGGAGGGTCGCTTCGGAAGGAATAGGATCGGCCACCACCACATGGATGCTGTCCGGCGCCTCGATTCGGGCAGACAGAATTCGATCCGACGGGCGCTCCAGCAGCCCTTCTTCGTTGATATAGAAGGCTCGGTTCGGGCCAGGCTCCCAGTCGCCTCGCACGATGAACTTATACTCATGTCGCCCCGCAGGCAGTTCGAGTGCTTGCACGTCGAGGGTCCAGTCGTCCTCCTCCTGCTCCATTGCTGTGCGCGTGGTCCAGGCGTCCCAGGACCCGGAGACCAGCACCTCCGAAACGCCAGGGTGCCGATATTGCAGAGTGGCAGTGGGCGTCACGCCGGGATACGCGCGGAGGCTGGGCGTCAGAATCGGCTCCGAGGCCGCCAGCACGGAGCTGGCGGTCAGGAGCGCGAGCAGTGTGACGGCAAAGCGGAGGAAGCAGGCGGGGGAGGGGCGGGAATCGATCATGAGGGGAGGTTCCTGGAGGTTATGCCGAATGCGAGAAGCCGAGGAATGCCAGAATCTCCCCGGTATTTGCAAGCGTGTCTAACACAAGATCGGCACCGGCCTCAAGCAATGCCTGCCTGCCGAAGACGCCGGTAGCGACACCGATGGCTGTAGCATCGATGGCCCGTGCCGCGGCGATATCCGAGGGTGTATCGCCGAGGAGATAACGTCTTGGTCGGGTGTCGGGTGGCAGCAGTTCGAGCAGGCGCTGATCGGCGAGCCGGGCGATTTCGATGCGGTCCCCGTGCTCATGGCCATAGGCGCCGAAGGCGAAATGGGGGTCGAGGCCGAACAGGGAAAGTTTGATGCGCGCGCAGCGCTCCTCATTGCCGGTAATCAAGCCCAGGTGCGCATCTGGATGTGCAGCCAGCCGTTCGATCAGTTCCCGAACGCCAGAGAAGAGGGTGGCGTCGCCTTCATGGGCCGTGTTGGCGAGTTCCGCCGGCAGTTGGTCGAAGAACTTGCGAATCCCGCTCTCGGTCAAGGTGCCGCCCTGCACCTTTGCGATCCGATGCAGCACGTCCAGGTCCGTCGCGCCTGCGAATTGGATATATTCGATCGTATCCTGCCAGCCGAACACCGTCTCGATCGCTCGGGAGAAGGCGCGTCTTCCGGCGCCGTCCACGTGAAGAAGCGTCCCGTCGATATCGAAAAAGACCCCAATAGGCGTGGTCATGACGATCTGATCTGCTCAGCCGCGTTTGCGCACGGTATTGAAGATTCGGTCCCCGGCGTCGCCGAGGCCTGGCAGGATGTATCCCTTATCGTTCAGCCGCTCGTCGATGGCGCAGGTATAGATTTGCACGTCTGGAAAAGCACTGTGCAGGGCGGCGATTCCTTCCGGGGCGGCCAGCATGGCGATCATCTTTACGCGGGGAACGCCCCATTTCTTGATGGAGGCAACGGCTGCGGTTGCGGAGCCGCCTGTCGCCAGCATGGGATCGACGACAATCCCGAGGTCGACCGGCTCCGCTTCGTGCAACTTATCGTAATATTCCACGGGCTGGAGGGTATTTTCGTCCCGGTAGAAGCCCAGGTGCCACACTTCCGCATCCGGGATCAGGTTCAGGATGGGGTCCACCATTGCGAGGCCTGCGCGGAGGATCGGGATGAGGCCGATCCGCCATCTGAGTTCCTTTCCTGGGGCGGTGCCGAGCGGTGTGGTGACCGAAGTTGGGAAGACCTCCAGGTCTTTTGTGGCCTCGTAGGCGACGAGGGTGGAGAGGCGTTGAACGATAGCTCTGAATCCTCTTGGTGAGGTCGCTGCATCTCTAAGCCGGGTCAAGTGCGCTTCGATCAGCGGGTGTTCGATCACATTCACATTCATATTCAGCGATCATAACCTCCTTCTCCCCACCCCGCAACTCATTTTAGGGACACACCTTTTATCATTTTTCCCTTGTCCCCCTTTTCCCCATCCCCTATCCTTCCCCCATCACATTGCCCTTCCCCTGGAGGTCCCCCATGAGAACCGCCCG
>SLOV01000306.1 GCA_007132345.1 Kiritimatiellia bacterium | reverse complement strand
CGCAAACCCTTTAGAAAGCCGTTCGTAGTACCTGCTTCAGCAGGCCCTTATGACCCGTTCCCGGCCATAACGAGAATTGTTGCGGGGGCGGCGCCATTCGGGCGGATGGGAGACCCTTCTCTCCCTCTTCTCGAAAGAATCTGAGGGGTAGGGCGCTGGCCTACTGGTTGATCGGGCGCGAAATCGTCCAGGAATTGCAGGGCGGCGAGGAGCGGGCCGAGTATGGCAAGCGGGTTGTTGAAGACCTGTCCGCCCGGCTGACGGAACGGTATGGGAAGGGGTTTTCGACCGGGAAGCTTCAGTTCGTCCGGCGGTTCTATCTCGCTTATCCTGAACGTGTTGAAATTGTGTTCCCAGTGGGGACACAATCTGGAGCAAGGCCAATTCCCCGCCCGGAGAGTGAAGAATCTGCAACTCCTCTCGTTCAAGGGGAGATTTCGTTCCCACAGGGAAGGCCAAGAACGAATGGCTGCACTCGGTGAAATGGGATTTGGTCGTGTTCCACGAGTATCATTTCGGCGCGCGGGCGGAATGTCCGAAATATGGAGTGCGCTTTCTTGAAAGCGCTTTTTTCCAGGGGTTCTTGAACCCCCGGGAACTCAACGGATGACAGCCCCGTCCTTCACGATGCAATTGCGCACAGCACTGGATCGCAGGAGGCCACGGCACGGCTTGAATAAATCAACACACCCTGGCGAAGCAGCAATTCTCAGTATGGCCTGGAACGGGTTGTTCGGGCCTGCTGAAGCAGGTACTACGAACGGGTTTTCGCCGGGTCTTCGCCCGTTTGTAGTCCCGCCTTCAGGCGGCAAAGGCCATAATGAGAATTGCTGCTGGCAAAGGCGAGTATATTTCGAATCGCGGCTGCGTTTGGTAAGATCGCTGGCTGAGAGGTAACAGAATGAAAGCGAGCGACCGGTATCTGAAGTTTGTGGAATGGTCGGACGAAGACCAGTGTTACGTGGGCACCTGTCCCGGCCTGATGCTCGGCGGGATCCACGGCGATGACGAACTCAAGGTCTATCGCGAATTATGCCAGGTGATTGAGGAATGGATCGAGATCTTCGAGCAGGACGGACAACCGCTGCCCGCACCGACAGCAGGGAAAGAGTACTCCGGAAAGTTTGTGCTGCGGGTTGGGAAGGACCTGCATGCGGCGTTGGCTGTCGATGCACTGCGCCGCGGCAAGAGCCTGAATGTCCATTGTGTTGGCCTGCTGCGCGAGCAGAGCGGGCAGTACACCGTGAGCACAGGGGATGCGTGAAGCGTTGGCAGAGGGTTAAACACAAATCCCCGCATTGGCTCCGGGGGACGGGTTGTGAACCCGTCCTACCCCAGCGCATTCCCCGTACGACGAGATGACATCCCGTCGCCCGAAGCCCATCAGCCCTTCGCACTTCCTGTATCGCAACCCTTTGTAGAAACCTGCTTGATGGCAGGCGACAAAGGGTTACGACAAAGGCAGGCGACAAAGAGGGAGAGCAGTGCCGCGGAAGTGTGTTCGCAGGGGGTGATCAATCCCGCGCGCCGCCGGGACCGATGGCGAGCATGCGGTTGACGGCATCGAAAGCGCGCACCCGGATCTCTTCGGGTACATCGATGACGTATTGCATCTTCTCCAGCGCCGCCAGGGTATCTTCCATCGTGATCTGGTTCATGTGCGGGCAGCGGATGCTGCACATGCGCACCATCTCCTTGTCGGGATTCTCGGCGGCGATGTTGTCGCCCATGCTGCATTCGGTGAGGAGCAGGTAGCGCTCGGCTTTGTTCTCCTGCACATATTTCACCATAGCCGTGGTGCTACCGGAAAAATCGGCGGCCTCGACGACCTCGGGCGGACACTCGGGGTGGGCCAGCACGATGACGTCCGGGAATTGGCGCCGCGCGTTTTCGATGTCCTCGACCGTGAAGCGTTCGTGGACTTCGCACTTCCCGTGCCAGCCGATGAACTGATAGTTCAACTCATCGAATCGGGCCTGCGGCGTCTTGCTGGGAAAGATGATCGTCTTACCGGTTTCGCGCGCCACGTTTTTCGCCAGGTACTCGTCGGGCAGGAAGATCACCTGCTCGCTGTCGAGCGACTCGACCACCATCGCCGCGTTGCTGGAGGTGCAGCAGATGTCCGTCTCGGCCTTCACGTCGGCATAGCAGTTCACGTACGTGACGACCGGCACGCCAGGGAACTGCGCTTTGAGGTTGCGCACGTCCTCGGCGGTAATGCTGGCGGCGAGGGAGCAACCCGCTTTCGATGCGGGCAGCAGCACGGTCTTTTCCGGGCTCAGGATCTTCGCGGTTTCGGCCATGAAACGGACGCCACAGAAGACGATGACGTCGGCATCGGTCTGGGCCGCTTTGCGGCTGAGTTCTAGGGAATCGCCCGTGATATCCGGCACGGAATAGTAGAGCGCGGGCTCCATATAGTTATGGGCCAGGATGACGGCGTTGCGCTCCTTCTTGAGTTCGAGGATGCGGTCCGCGAGTTCCGCCTTGTAGCGCAGCTCCGCGTCCGGCACGACGCGGCTGAGCTTTTCCTTCATCTTCTCGTACATGAGGGTGGCGGACATAATTCGATCTCTGACCCCAATCGGTGGGAGGTGGTGGTGCCGGAGGAGGGACTTGAACCCCCACGAGGTTACCCTCGGCAGATTTTGAGTCTGCTGCGTCTGCCATTCCGCCACTCCGGCGCGAAAGAAGCCTTATAGCACAGATCGGCGGCAGGGCAATGCGAAGAAATGATGCGGCGCTGTGACGCACAAATGCGGGGAAGCCGGCTCGGGTACCGCCTGCGAACGACGGGCGGTCAAGAGCCGAGCCGCTCCGGTGCAAGGGCTGGAGCGGACGCGCTACCGCGTCCGGCAGGATGGGTAGGGCACCCGGCTCGGGAAGCCGAGCCGCACCGGTGCAAGGACTGGAGCGGACGCGCTTCCGCGTCCGGCAGCAAGATGGATAAACCGGCTCCGGAACCGCCAGCGAACGACGGGCGGTCAAGAGCCGAGCCGCACCGGTTGAGTTGTTACGCTGGATCGTCCGGCTGGGCAGATGGGGAAGCCGGCTCGGGTAGCCGAGCCGCTCCGATGGGTTCGAACGACGGGCGGTCAAGAGCGGAGCCGCTCCGGTGGGTTCAGTTCCCCTCTTCGCGCAGGTCTTCCCACGCCTGCAAGGCTTCTTCCCAGCGCGCCACGGTCTCGTTCAACTCGCCCTGAATCTCGGAGAGGCGGCGATTCACTGCGGCGAAGTCGATCGATGCGCCATCGCCGGAAAGGGCCTGCGCCAATTCGTGCTGCTCGGCCTCAAGCTCTTCGATGCGCTGCTCGCAGCGCTGAATCTTGTTCTTGAGTTTGCGCGTCTCCGCCTGCTGCGCTTTCCGGCTTTCGGCGCGCTGGCGGCGCTGTTCTTTGCGCGTGCTGCCGGAAGCGGCAGCACCTTCAGAGGTGGGGGCAGAGGGCGCTGCTTCCCCGGCGCTCTTTTCCCGGTAGTAGTCATAACCGCCGGGATAGCGGCGCGGTCCTTCCGGGCTGAGCGCAAGCACGCCGTTGGCTACGGTGCGGGCGAAAGCAATATCGTGGCTCACGAGGCAAAGAGTCCCCGAATAGTCGCGTAGCGCCTGTTCGAGCGCCTGGCGGCCGGCGATGTCGAGGTGCGTGGTGGGTTCGTCGAGCACCAGGAAGTTGGGCGGGTTTACGAAAATGCGCGCGAAGGCGAGGCGAATCTTCTCGCCGCCGCTGAGGACCTCAACCGTCTTGTCGACCGCATCGCCAGAGAAACCGAAACTGCCGAGGAGGCTGCGCGCTTCTTTGCTGAGCCGTTCGGGGTGGGCCTCTTTCACGACGTCCAGCACGGTGGCGCGCGGCGGCATGGTTTCGGAGAATTCCTGGCTCTGATACCCCACCACGACTTTGTGCCCGGCGCTGCGTTTGCCTGCGACAGGTGAAAGGGCCCCGGCAAGAATGCGCTGTAGCGTGGTCTTGCCCATGCCATTGTAGCCAACCAGCGCGAGTTTGTCCCCACGCTGCAGGCTGAGGCTGATGTCGCGCAGGATCCACCGCTCCCCGTCGTAGGTGTGGGCGATCTTTTCGAGGCGCATGACTTCCTGCCCGCAGTGGGGCGGGGGCGGAATGCGCATGGCGGCGATCTCGGCGTGGAGTGGTGTCACTTCCACGCGCTCGATGCGCTCCAGCATCTTGACGCGGCTCTGCACCTGCGTGGCTTTGGTGTTCTTGGCGCGGAACCGTTCCACGAAGCGTTCCACCTGTTCGATGCGGCGGTCCTGACTCTTGCGCGCGGCCAGGGCCTGGGCGTGGCGCTCTTCGCGCTGCACGCGATACGCATCGTAGCCGCAGGCGTAGCGGGTGGCTCGGCCGCTGGCCACTTCGATCGTCACTTGCGTGAGCGATTGCAGAAGAAAGCGGTCGTGGGAGATCAGGAGCATGGTGCCGGGAAAGCCGCGCAGGAATTTTTCGAGCCACTCAACGGCGGGCAGGTCGAGATAGTTGCTGGGCTCGTCGAGGAGCAGGAGATCGGGATGCCCGACGAGGACACGCACCAGCTCGGCGCGCATCTGCCAGCCGCCGCTGAAGGAGGTGAAGGGGCGGTCGAATTCTTCGGTACGGAAACCGAGGCCGCCGAGAGCGGCTTTGGTGCGGCCTTCGAGGTTGTAGCCGCCCAGGCCTTCGTAGCGGGTCTGAAGGTCGCCAAGCCGGGCGAGGTCGCGATCCCGATCCGTGCCGTCGTTCTCTGCAAGGCGATGCTCGATTTCTTCGATGGCGGACCGAATCTGGTCCAGTTCGGGAATGGCGTTCATGGCATAGTGCAGGAGGGTCTCCCGCACGCTATGCGCATTGAGTTGCTGGCGCAGATGGCCGAGGCGGATGTCCTTCTGCACGGCAACTTCGCCTTTGTCGGGGGTGGAGGCGCCTTCGATGAGACGGAAGAGGGTGCTTTTGCCCGCCCCGTTCGGGCCGACGATGCCGACGCGTTCGCCGGCGCCGACGCGGAAGGAGGCGTCGATGAGCAGATCCTGCGCGCCGTAGGCTTTGGTGACGTTACGGAATTCGATCATGCGGCCAGCATACACGGACGGGGGCGTGTTGTCGGCTGGAAGAAAAGTTCCATTCGGTGGAGAAAAAGTTCCATCGAGTGGAAGAAAAGTTCCACTGTGTGGAAGTGGGCTTCCATTGAATGGAAGAAAAGTTGCAGTGGATGGAACTTTTCTTCCAGCCGCGGGCTGGGCCCGGTCAGCGGCCCATGGAGGTCAGAATCGTTTGCCCGCTGAGGGCGCTTTCCGTGCGGGACGGCGCGGGGGTCAGCAGGTTCATGGGATCTTCAAACCGGAATTGGCGGTTGGTGGAGGCAACCTGGAAGGGGACGGCCTGATAGGGGGATGCGGAGGCGGCGACATTGCTATGCAGCGTGGGCACCTGACGGACAGCGACGAGATTGAAGGCCAGCATGGCAACGAGGGCGGCAGCCCAACCGTATCGCCAGCCGGTGAGCGCGGGGAGCTCTTCGTCGAGGTCGGCCAGTTGCCGGTGCTGCTGCCAGTCGACGAGGCGCTGGTGGAGCTCGGCAAGGCTATGTTCTACGGCTTCGTGCTGGGGCTGTTCGTAGCGCTTGAGGGAAATGAGCCGGTGAAGCAGGGTGGCCTGGTCGAGCTTCTGGCGGCATTCGGGGCATTGTTCGGCTTGATTGAGTAGATCCTGGGGAAGGCGGTTTAGATCGGCTTTCCCGAGGCGGGAGGAGAACTTCTTCAAGCGTCGACTCATGGTGCAAACTCCGCAAGCTCGACCTGCAGTCGCTGGCGAGCGTAGAACAATCGGGACCTCACTGTCCCCTGGGAACACTTCAACATTCGTGCAATCTCCTCGTGGGGGATGCCTTGGATATCGTGCAGCACCACCACGGTTCTGTGCTTTTCTGACAGTGTCATCAGGGCCTTGTTCAATTTTTCCTGAAGCTCGGTGAGCTTCATGTCGCGGAAGGGGGATTCGCGGCTGGAGAGGTCGACATAGTCGGGGTCGCGCTCGACGGCGCCGTCGACCTGGTCGAGACTGAGGGTCTGCCGCTTTTTGCGGCGTTTGATGAAGTTGATGCTGCGGTTGATGGCGATGCGGTAGAGCCAGGTATAGAAGGAGGAATTGCCCTTGAATCGGGGGAGAGATTTGAAGGCTTTGAGGAAGATTTCCTGGAGGAGGTCTTCGGCGTCCTCGTTGTTGGAGGTCATGTTGTAGACGAGGCCGTAGAGCTTGGCGTAGTAGTGGCGGATGAGCACATCGTAGGCGCTGACGTCGCCTTTTTGCGCCTCCTGGATCAGGCGGGACTCCTCGGCACGCGTGAGGCCTTCGGGATCTGATTTAGAATCTGAGCGAGTTTCCATGTTTTCGCGACAGGGTAGAGAGAAGCGGCGCGAAATTCGAGCAGGAACCGTTGCGTTGCACCGGGTCGTGCGAGCGGGCCGCCGTCTCCATTGCCGTTTCGGGTCGTGTAGACGGCTCAGGGCTCAACGAGTCTGGAGCCGTCGGGGTGACTGCGATTCATGACAATGACGCGGTCGATCGCGGCTTTGAATTCGTCGAGGCCCGTGGCCGGTACAATGATGGTGTCGCGTCGGCCGGCCACATCTTCGGTGATGCGCAGGAAACGGCCGCGCGGATTTTCTTTCAGATCGAAGAAGAAGGTCTTTCGCTCGACCTGGATTCTGTCGCTGACCAGTTCATCACTCACAGCGCCACCCCTCTCCTTGCTGGTACCCCATACACAACTCCGTACGCGCGCCGTTGGAGGTGCCGCCCGCCTGTGGCGGGGATTGCCATAGCAGCGCAGAGGAGTGTGGATAAGGATGAGGAATGCGGCGGAAAAGTCAAACCATAAATACGGGAAATGTGGGTT
>SLOV01000139.1 GCA_007132345.1 Kiritimatiellia bacterium | reverse complement strand
CTTGAATCCTGTGCGCGCGGGGCTGGTGTCGGATCCGGGTGAGTATCGGTACAGCGGGTATGGGGAGGCGCTGGGTGGGAGTGTGCAGGCGCGCGCTGGGCTCGGAGCGGTGATGGAGAGCCTTGGTGGGCGCAGCGGCTGGCGCTGGGCGGGGCCTAGGTACCGTGAGCATCTGCATGTGCAGGGGGAACGCCGGGAAGGGCGTGCTGGGGTATCCGCGGAGCGCGTGAAGGCGGTGCTGGAGTCCGGAGGGCGCTTGAGTGCGGGCGAACTGTTGCGTTGCCGGGTACGCTACTTCAGTGATGGGGTGGTGCTGGGGAGCCGCGAGTTTGTGGAGGGTGTGTTCGCATCGCATCGTGACTGGTTTGGGGCGAAGCGGAAGACGGGAGCACGTCCATTGCGTCAGACGACGCTGGGTGATCTGTATACCGCGAGGGATCTGCGACAGCAGGTGATCACTGTGTCGAGCTAAGCCTTTTGAGTTCCGGAAAGCTCGGCAAGACATCCATTGAGACAGAAATAGAAAAGCCCCACCCGACTGATCGGGCGGCGGTGGCAAACTGTCAGAAACGTTATTGCGCTTATCGGCTTTCTTTCAGCGATGAAGCCAATTTCTCCTCTGCTCTTGTTCGGATGCGATTTGCAACGACGAAGTGCTGCTCTTAAGTCCAGCCGCTCCACATCGGCTGTGAGGGAATAACGCAGTGGCGGCCTTACGGCTGGACTCGAAGGCCGAAGCCCTCCTGCACTGCATCCCTGATTCTGGCAGGACAACCTGGTGGAAGGGCACACCGATTGCGGGTCATGACAAACGGCGTATGCCCAACTCAGCTTGGAGCTTTGGCAAGACACGATAAATGGTGTGTCCCTAATTTTGATAGATTTTCGGGAAGACGGATCGATGGTAGGGTGCGGCTGTGAATGGTCTCGGAACAAGCCAGTTGCCTTTGCGCGTCGCCATTATAGGTGCCGGGCCGTCAGGCTTTTTCACGGCAGCGGCTTTGCTGCGCGCAGAGCCGCAAACGGAAATTGCCCTCTTCGATCGGATGCCCGTTCCCTACGGACTGGTTCGCTACGGTGTCGCTCCGGACCACCAGGAAATTAAGCGCATTACGAAAACGTTCGCACGCACCGCCGAAGCCGCAAGTGTTGCATTTCATGGCAACCTGCATGTCGGTCGAAACGTAAGCCTGGAAGAGTTACAGCGCTGCTTCGATGTCGTGATCCTGGCCACCGGGGCGGAAGGCGAGCGCCCGCTCGGCATTCCAGGAGCCAACCTGCCAGGCGTCTACAGCGCGAATGCCTTCGTGGGGTGGTACAACGCACATCCCCAATTCGCCGATCTCGCGCCAGACCTCTCCTGCAAGACAGCCGTGCTCATTGGCAATGGAAATGTAGCGGTCGATGTCGCACGGGTTCTGCTTTCGTCGCCAAGCCGGTTGGCCTGTACAGATATTTCAAGCCGCGCACTGGAACATTTGCGTCGCAACTGCATCCGTGAGGTCATCATCCTGGGCCGCCGGAGCCCGGCACAGGCCTCCTTCACACATGCGGAAGTGAAAGAACTCTTCTCGCTCGACGGCGTGGCCACAGTGTTGGACCCGACAGATTTCCTCTTCGACGAGGAGGACCGTGTTGAAGCATGGCATCATCCGGACCCCCGACATCGCCAGATGATAGAGGACTTCCTCCACCTGACGACCACATCGGTACCCTCCGCTCCACGTTGCCTACGGTTCCGGTTCCTGCGCAGTCCGACCGAAGTTCGAGGGACTGGACATGCGCAGGAGTTGCTGGTGAGTAGAAACAAGCTGGAGGGCCGCGCCTTCGAGCGACGCACCGTCGCAACAGGTGACACGGAGAGCATACCCTGTGGGCTGGTTGTTGCCTGTGTTGGGTTCCAGGGGGAGCCATTACCATCCATTCCCGTCGATCCGAATACGGGCGCCTTCCAGCATGATGCGGGCCGGGTGCGGGTCAGCGGAGCCCCCTGGCTCTACGCAACCGGTTGGTGCAAAACCGGCCCGCGCGGTCTTGTTGGCTCGAGTAAGAAGGAAAGCAGCGAAACGGTCGCCACGCTGCTCTCTGATCTCCCTCGCATCGTCCCCGCGCCGGAACGTACAACCCACATGTTGCTCATGCGCCAGAAAAAGGAGGGAATTAAAATATTTACATTTCATGATTGGCGCAATCTGGACCAGATCGAGCAGGCGCGGGGGCGGGCCGCAGGTAAGCTACGCGAGAAGATTCCATCCGTACCTGAAATGCACCTTCTTGCTGAGCAATGCAGCCAACAGCAGTAATCATGTGCAAACCGGCTGTAGGCACGTGTGACGTGACTGAGTTTGCGATTGTCAATCGGCAGGCACAGCGATAACATCGCCGTGGATGAGTAAGCAGGTGCCCGATGCGGGCAGAGTCTCGACCCGACCCGTCATCTGTGGGGCACAGGATGCTCTCCCATAAGGTACAGGGCCGGGCGATGAACGGAAGACACTTTAAATCCATTTGGGTAGGGCTGTTGGGGCTTATCCTCGGCGCAAACGCAAATGGCGCGACACAAGCCGAAATCCAGGCTGCCGTCGACAGTGGGGTGGCGTGGCTGGTCAGCCAACAGCAAGCCAATGGCTCATGGCCAGGGTCAAGAAGTACTGGTCTCACGGCGCTATCCCTCGCGGTGCTGGGCCATCACGCTCAGGAACTCAATACAACGCCGCTCACTGCCGGCTACATCTACAGAAGCCAGTACGAGGCAGGCATGAACAATCTCCTGGCGCTTGCATTTCATGACGCGGCCAACGAGCGGGTTTGGTTCGGAAACTCGAATCCGGCCTTTGCGGAGAACTATTTTTCGGGCCCCGCCATGATGGCGATCGTTTTAAGCGGTGAGCCCGACCGCGTGGTCGACCAACCAGGCATTGCCGTGCACGGGCTCACATATCGCCAGATCGTGCAGCGGATATTGAACAGCATAGACAACGCACAGCTTACCGCCGGCAACAGTATTGGCTCGTGGGACTACCGGCCCTCCGGAGCGGCTGGTGATTTGTCGGTGAGTGGCTGGATGACGCTGGGCCTCGGATATGCCCGGGACCGGTTCGAGATCGAGTTGCCAGCGGACATGATGGATCGCATCAGTGCCAGCATTGATATCATGCAGCAGACCGCAAACCCCGGCAGCGTGAACTTTGGCGGCGCCGGCTACCGATCATCGAATAACCCAGCCTACTCGGTATGGGTCAATACCCACAAGACGGGCCATTTGCTCTACATGATGTACCTCGTGGGCGATGAGGTGGATCGTACGCGTGTAGAGCGCGCTATCGACTATATGGTCCGCCATTGGAGCAGTCCGAATAGCGGAACAGTGGGCACACATGGATGGAGGGGCGCCCCACCCAGCACCTTGCCTTCCTACATCGCCACCGTCACGCTGATGAAAGGCCTGGTGGCATTCGAACTGGAAGAAATCGGCGAGGAAATCGATTGGTTCGACGACGTCTCGGATGTCATCGTGAACAATCAACGCGCGGATGGTTCATGGATTCAAGGCGGCTACCCACCCGGTGCCTCCCACGCAATTTCAGCAACAACTTTCGCCCTCTTGACCCTCTTGCGCGCCACGCCCCTGGCGCCGGTGGACGCCGCCTTCGAGAACATCTCTTACACCACGGCCGATTATCTCGTCACTTCGGGATTGGCCGGAACAGGCTATTACATCGTCGTCCCTCGCAACGCGACCGAACCGACGGAAGAACAGATCCGAGCTGGCGCAGACTACGCAGATGTCACCCTCGCGGCCAGCGGCAGTGGTCCGGTCGAGGAGGATGTAGAAGCAACCTTCGCCTTGAGCGGCCTGGAAGCCGGCACGGCCTACGACCTCTATTTTGTGGTCCAGGCCCCGGACGACTCCTACGGGCTCCTGGTCAAGAGCCCGTTTCAAACCCTGGCCTATACCGTTCCGACGGTAACGGAAACCTATGAGGCATCCGAAATCGAGGCCAATTCCGCGTCTTCAGGCGGAGTCGTAAGCCAGTCGGGTGGCCTGCCCGTCACGCAGCGTGGCGTTGTCTGGAGCACTTCACCGGGCCCCACCCTGGACGACCACACAGGCGGCGGCTTCACAACGGACGGCGACGGTCTCGGCGCCTTCGACAGTCTGTTGACTGGCCTCAGCCCCGACACACTCTATTTTGTGCGTGCCTATGCGCTCAACGCCGTCGGGGCAGGCTATGCACCCGGCATCACCATCTCCACACCCGAACGAGCCATCCCCCTGCTGGGCTTGACGACCTTGCAATATGGCTGGTATGCGCGCTTTTCCGAATGGCGGATTCGCGGCCGGTTCGTCTTTGACGAACCCCTCCAACCCGAAGACGGCCCGCTCCAGATGCGGCGCATCTGGCTGGATACCCCGGACGAAAACACGCATGAACTCTTCCACTACACGAACCAGACCGTTTTTGGAACCAACGTGATCTATCAACAGGGTGGCTGGTTTCCCGACGACATCCCGAGCGACGGCGAGTACACCCTGCATGTGGAGTTTGCCGACCAAACCGTGACCCAGACGGTTTTCCAATTCTTTATCCCCGGCACAACGAACCCCCTGCCCACCGTGGCGCAGAACCCCAATATCATCAACCCACCCAGAAGCACCTCGATCTATACTACGGAGGTTGAATTCGTCTGG
This sequence comes from Kiritimatiellia bacterium, assembly GCA_007132345.1. Classification (GTDB taxonomy): domain Bacteria; phylum Verrucomicrobiota; class Kiritimatiellia; order SLOV01; family SLOV01; genus SLOV01. The sequence continues at coordinate 2,211 of SLOV01000139.1, read as the reverse complement.
GGGCCGGTCACCGACACGAATGCAACCTTCATCAATCTTGTCTGCGCCGGCCAGTTCTGGACGCTACCCCGCGAAACAACCGCCTACGGCCCCGTCGAGATTCCGCATGGCCCCCAGGCCGTCGAGGTCTGGTTCATGCACGGCTATGATGGGCTCTACACCGAAGAAGGGATTCCCTACCAGATTGGCAAGGGCCGATCGAGAGTCATGACCTTCACGATGGTCAACGACACCGAGTACACGCTCAGCTACGCCACCGGGCCGGGCGGCAGCTTGGAGGGCAACCCGCTTCAGGTCGTCTTATTTGGCGGGGACGGCGATACCGTTGAGGCCATCCCTGAACCCGGTGCGCTTTTCGGAGGTTGGAGCGACGAGCTCGGCGGCAATCCGCGTACCGACATCTATGTAACCAATGACATCACGGCAACCGCTTGGTTTATCAGCCCTGCCGGCGTTCCGATCCAATGGTATATCGACAACGACATTGCACCCGGACCCGGCGAAACCTGGGCCGATGTAGACGATAACGACCAGGACGGAGATGGCGCCAGCAACGCAGACGAGTTCTTCGCCGACACCGACCCAAACGATCCTGACGATGCCTTGCGCATCGACGCCTTCACCGCCACCCCAGAGGTTGCGGTTGAGTTCATCTCTTCCACCAATCGTCTTTACCTGCTGCGATTCTCCTATGACCTCGAATCCGAGAGCTGGTTCGACCTACCCGGCGCCGAGCCTCGTCCCGGTGTCGGTGGCCCGGATGTGCTCCACGATCCGTATGCTCCTCCCTACCCCCATTATTATCGGATCGAATCCTTAACACCCTGAAAGCCCCCGCGAACCCGTAGCCCCCCGCGACCCTGTTTGAAGACCCCCGCGACCTCGTGCCGTAGCCGAATCGAGACCCCCGCGCTACTGGCAGGAGACCCCCGCGACCTCGTGCCGTAGCCGAATCGAGACCCCCGCGCTACTGGCAGGAGACCCCCGCGACCTCGTGTCGCGGGTGAATCAGATTGCCTCCGAAATCAGGCCTTTCACACAAATTTCCCGCCCCCGCAACACCACGCGACAAACGCACCGTTCAAGTCCCAAACCGTCCCACGGCCCCCCTTCGCCGCCGGGCCCCCCCTTCTTGATTGACCTCCCCGGCCCACCGGGGGATAACACGCGCTCCCCCCGCCGCGCGCCGACCCGAAAGCAAGGAGCAGAACATGAGTCGCATCCGCCGAGCCCTGATCAGCCTCTCCGACAAGAGCGGCATCATCCCATTCGCCGCGGGCCTCGTGGAACTCGGCGTCGAACTCATCTCTACCGGCGGCACCGCCTCCATGCTCCGCGACGCGGGCCTGCCCGTACGCGATGTCTCCGACTTCACCGGCTTCCCCGAAATGCTCGACGGCCGCGTCAAAACCCTGCACCCCCGCGTCCACGCCGGCCTGCTCCACCGCCGCGATGACCCCAGCCACCAGAGCGCCATGCAAGAGCACGGCCTCGACCCCATCGACCTCGTCTGCGTGAACCTCTACCCCTTCGAAGAGACCGTCGCCCAGCCTCACGTCACCTTCGAAGAGGCCGTGGAGCAGATCGATATCGGCGGCCCAGCCATGCTCCGCTCCGCCGCCAAGAACATGGCGGCCGTCACCGTCGTCTGCGATCCCGCCGATTACGAACGCGTCCTCGACGCCATCCGCGCCAACAACGGCGACACCACGCCCGAACTCCGCCGCGAGCTGGCGTGCAAAGTCTTCCAACGCGTCGCCGCCTACAACCGCGCCATTGCCGACTACCTCCAGGGCGAGTCCACCGGCGGCGACTACCAGCTCACCCTCCACGCCGGCACCCGCCTGCGCTACGGCGAGAACCCCCACCAGAAAGCCGCCTTCTACCGCGCCGCCCCGCCCGCCGAAGCCACCATCGCCCACGCCGAAGTGCTGCACGGCAAAGAAATGTCCTACAACAACTACCTCGACGGCGACGCCGCCCTCGAAGCCGTCAAGGAACTCAGCGGCACCCCCGCCGTCGCCATCATCAAACACACCAACCCCTGCGGCTTCGCCACCGGCGCCACCCTCGCCGAAGCCTTCGAAGCCGCCTGGGCCGGCGACCCCGTCTCCGCCTTCGGCAGCGTCATCGCCGTCACGCGCAAAGTCGATCTCGCCATGGCCGAATGCTTGAAAGGACGCTTCGTCGAAGTCCTGATCGCGCCCGACT
>SLOV01000293.1 GCA_007132345.1 Kiritimatiellia bacterium | reverse complement strand
GGCGTTTGTAGTCCCCCACTTCAGGCGGTCTCTGCGCGCCGTTTACATTCCCCCGCATCCGCGTTAGGGTAGCCGCCTCGACCGTCATAGAAACGCACCAGGAATGATGATGAACTGGACCCTCCTGAAACAACTGTGTGAAACCCCGGCGGTACCGGGCCGTGAAGACCTGATGCGGAGCCTGGTGAAGGAACGGATGGCCCCGCTGGTGGACGACCTCCGCGTGGATGCTATGGGCAATGTCATTGGCGTACGACGCAAGCAGGGTGCGCGAAAAGTCATGGTGGCCGCGCATATGGACGAGATCGGTTTCTATGTGCGGTTCATCGACGAAAAGGGTTTTCTGCGGCTGCAACCAGTAGGCGGTTTCGATGCACGCCAGCTTTTCGCGCAACGGGTCTTGGTGCATCCCCGCGAAGGCGCGGCGCTGCCCGGTGTGTTGACCTACACGACGAAACCCACCCATCTGCTCAAGCCCGAAGAACGGAACAAAGCCCCGGAAGTCGACCAGTTCTTCGTCGATCTCGGCATGAGTGCTGAAGCGGTCAAAGGTGCGGTACGCATCGGCGACATGGTGACCATGGATCGGCCATGCGCCGATTTTGGGGATGTGATGGTGAGCAAAGCTATCGACAACCGCGTTGGCGTCTTCGTGCTGTTGCAGGCGCTGGAGCAACTGACGTCGCAGGAGATCGAACTTTACGCCGTAGCCACGGTGCAGGAGGAGGTTGGGCTGCGCGGGGCCGGCACCTCAGCGTTCGACGTCGACCCGGATGTGAGCATCGCGCTCGATACGACGCTGGCCTGCGATTATCCCGGCAATCAGGATGCCGACGCCGTGACGCGTATGGGGCAGGGGGTCGCCATCAAGATCATGGACGGCTCGCTGATCTGCCATCCACGACTCGTCGACCACTTTCGAAGCATCGCGGAGCGCGACGGCATCGCGCATCAGATGGAGATTCTGCCGCGGGGCGGCACGGACGCCGGCGCCATGCAGCGCTCGCGCGGCGGGAATGTCAGCATGACGCTGAGCGTACCAACCCGTTACATTCACACGGTCAACGAGATGGCCGCAAAGTCGGACATCGAAGCGGCGGTGAAACTCCTGGCCACCTATCTTGCGGAGGCGCACAACGGTGCCTACGCTCTCTAAAGCACCGACGCGCCGCTTCGGTCGCACCGAGATCGCGATGCCCGTCTTCACGTGCGGCGGCATGCGCGCCCAGGGGTCATGGAACGATGCCGAGTCGGATAAAATCACGCAGGAGAATCAGGCCAACTTTGAAGCGATCGTGCATCGGGCCCTCGATCACGGCATCAACCATTTCGAAACGGCGCGCGGCTACGGCACCAGCGAAGAGCAGTATGGGCGCATTCTGCCCTCGCTGCCGCGCGATGAGATTATTGTGCAAACAAAAATTGGCCCGAAAGAGACCGCGCGCGAGTTTCTCGATGTGTTCGAGACCTCGATGAAGCAGCTCAGGCTTGAATATGTGGACCTCCTCGGTATTCACGGGGTTAATCTGTCCGAATTGCTGGACCAATGTCTGCGCCCCGGCGGGACGCTGGAGGCGGTGCGCCAGTTACAGCGCGAAGGACGGGTGCGCTTCGTCGGGTTCTCTACGCATGGGCTCACGCCGACGATTGCCGAGGCGATTCGCACCGGCGAATTCGATTACGTGAACGTGCATTGGTACTTCGTCTACGATCCGATCACCTGGCCCGCGGTGCAGGCGGCGGCTGAACAGGATATGGGTGTGTTCATCATCAGCCCGAACGACAAGGGCGGCAAACTCTACGAACCGCCGCCCCGCCTCACCGAGCTGTGTGCGCCGCTCTCGCCGATGCAGTTCAATGACCTCTATTGCCTGGCTCGTGACGAAGTGCATACCTTGAGCATCGGGCCGTCACGACCGGAGGATTTCGACGAACACATGGCGGCGCTTCGCCACTATGACGAGCGTCGTGAGGTCTCGGACCAGATCGCGGAGCGCCTGCGGGGGGCCATGGCGGAGCGGTTGGGCGCCGACTGGGTGGACCACTGGATGGACGGGCTGCCGGAGTGGATGGACGTGCCGGGCGGGATTCATATCAAGGAGATCCTGCGCCTCTGGAATTTCGCAAAGGGTCTCGACATGATCGCGTTCGGCAAGATGCGCTACAATCTGCTCGGTCAGGCCGACCACTGGTTCCCGGGCCAGAATGCCGCGCGGGTGGACGAAGTCGACTTGCGCGCCGCGCTGGCGAACAGCCCGTTTGCGGAGCAGATTCCCGGCATTCTGCGGGAGGCGCATACGCTGTTGGCGGAGACCCCGGCGAAGCGGCTGAGCGAGACGGATTGATCCGTCGCGCTCAAAGCCCGCGCACGTCGAGTTCGATTTCCTCTTCGTAAACGGTCGAGCAGGGGCACAACTCGATCTGGAATCGGATGGCGTCGCGAATACGGTCGAGGGCGTTGCCGGGGGAGAGGCCGCGCGAGTTCAGACCCAATTCCGGGCAATCGGCCATGTATTCCCCGTCGCCGCTGCTGAGGTGGACTTCGTAGCGCATAACGGAAAGTACCACAGCTCCGTGCATGTTGCGAACGAGTGGTGCCAACGCGACCACGGGTTGGCCGGCTCGGGAAGCCGAGCCGCTCCGGTTGCGGTGCTGAGGAGCGGACGCGCTCTCGCGTCCGGTGTCTGGGCTGGCACGCTACCCGGCTCGGGAAGCCGAGCCGCACCAGTTGGGGGGCTATGGAGCGGACGCGCTCTCGACCGCAATCGCCGCAAGCGACGGCGGTTCCGCGTCCGGTGCCTGTGCCGGCGCACGTGGCCGGCTCGGGAAGCCGAGCCGCTCCGGTTGGGGGGCTATGGAGCGGACGCGCTCTCGCGTCCGGTGTCCGGGCCGGCGCACGTGGCCGGCTCGGGAAGCCGAGCCGCTCCGGTTGCGGTGCTATGGAGCGGACGCGCTCTCGCGTCCGGTGTCTAAGCTGGCACGCGTGTCCGGCTCGGTAACCGCCGGCAGACGACGGGCGGTCAAGAGCCGAGCCGCTCCCTTATGGGGCATGAACAGGATTGGCAACTATTCACATCGCCAGGAAGCTCGACCCGCGGGGTATAGGGGGAATGCCGAAGAAACAGGCCAGGGACTGAGCAACATCGTAGTAGCCGTGTCGGAGTCCGAGATTCAGGCCGGGGCGGCCGGGACGATAGACCAGCAGGGGAACATATTCGCGCGTGTGATCCGTGCCCTTGAACGTGGGATCGTTGCCATGGTCCGCCGTGACGATGAGGAGATCCTCTTTTTGAAGGCGCGGCAGGAGGTCCGCCAGATAGGCATCGGTCTGCTCGATGGCCTTTGCATAGCCGATCGGATCGCGACGATGGCCATAGATCATGTCAAAATCGATGAAATTTGCGAAGATGAGCCCGCGATCGGCCTTCTCCAGAAAGCGGAGTACGGCCTGCTGAGAGCTTTCGGTGTCACCGGTATGGTCCGACTCGGTGATGCCACGGTGCGCATAGATGTCGGTGATCTTCCCGACGGCATAGACCGGAATGTCATTCTCGACGAGCCGCTCGAGCACGGTGGCTTCTTCGGGTTGGAACGCGAAGTCACGGCGGTTCTTGGTGCGCTCGAAGGCGCCCGGTGCGCCAACGAAGGGACGGGCAATCACCCGACCGATGCGGTAGGGGTCGCAGAGGCCGCGTGCGATCTCGCAGGCGCGGTAGAGTTCATCAAGTGGGATGGTTTCTTCATGCGCCGCAATCTGGAAAACGGAGTCGGCACTGGTGTAGACGATCCACGAACCCGAGCGCATGTGTTCTTCGCCGAGTTCGTCGATGATCCCCGTGCCGCTGGCGGCCTTGTTGCCAAGGACGGCGCGCCCGGTTTGCTCAATGAACGGGTCGAGCAACTCCGGCGGAAAGGAGGGAGGCTCCGGCGGAAAGAGGCGGAAGCCTGGCCGCATTTCGAGCCCGGCAATTTCCCAGTGTCCGGTGACGGTGTCCTTGCCTTCCGAGATTTCCTGCATCGCGCCGAAAGAGGCGATGGGGTCTTCTTCTGGCGGAACCCCGGTGATGGGGAGCCCGTCGGGGAGCAAGCCTGTGACGTTGCCAAGGCCCATACGCTGCAGGGTGGGCACCTTCAAGCCGCCCGCGGCACGGGCGAGATGGGGCAGCGTAGCGCACCCGACGTCGTCATAGTGGGCGGCGTCCGGCGCTTCCCCGATGCCAACGGAATCAAGAACGATCAGGATTGCTCTCATGCGGTCAGAATAGGGGCGAGGCCGCTGGGTTGACAAGCGCGATCGCGATCGGCAAGCGGTGAACGGCGGTGCAATGGGGGATAGCGGGTTTTGTTCTCGTGCTTGCCGCGTGGCGGCGTCCCCCGTGAGGAGGGACGTTGTCCCACCAACGGGGGGACTCACGTCCGTGTAACTCCGCCCTCCGGTTCATGGACCGGTTCATGGACCGGTTCTCGGCTGGGCATGGAGGGGCGAGTTACACGAGCCCGTCGGCGCGTGGTCGTGGCGCTGCGCGCGGTCTCTGGCGCTGGCGGCGTCCCCCGTGAGGAGGGACGTTGTCCCACCAACGGGGGGAATCACGTCCGTGTAACTCCGCCCTCCAGTTCAGGGATTCGGATGCTGACAAAGGCGAGACGCCGGAAGGCGCGAGTTGCCAAAGGGGTTGGCCTCTACTTTTTCGGCCAGGGCGGCTCGTGGGTGAAGACGCCATGAGAATAAAGGTGCCGATCCTTATCGTTCGTGGACTGGGCCTGACGGAGCCATGCGTCCCAGACCCGATCCCGCTCGGCCGGGGAGAGATGGCGGAGATCGAGGTCTTCCTCGCTCAGGAACTCGTCGCGCATGGCCTGTTTCATGAGTCACCCGCAGGGATGAAGTCCCCGTCCTTGCTCATCATGGCCAGGCCATGCAAGACGACGGCTTGCCCGCCAGCCAGTATCGCCCGCGTTCGGCCGCTGTTGAACTGCTGGGTTAAGTCCGTGTAGATCGGCATCAATGGCAAGAGTGCTGTTGATCGTACTGCATGTCAATGAGGCAGGTGCCGTCGTGGAAAGTCTCAGGATAAAGCGAAGTTATGGGAATGGGGCGAGGGATGGTTTGCGGGATCTGCGGATTCTGCGGCGGGAGAGTTGGGTGTGCGAGCACATGCAGGAGTAAGTGTATGAGGGCGAGTATGTGTGTAGGGATCAAAGGGACTAAAGGCTTGCAAACTCTTCGCCTTGGCTCCGGGGGGACGGGTTGTGAACCCGTCCTACTTCACGTAAGACGGGATCACATCCCGTCTCCCGGAGCCCATCAGCAAGAAACCCTGGACGGCCAGGGTTCAAATTCCTCCGAGCCTGTCCGCCGCATCCCCTTTGTCAATTGGGGGGAAGCGGTTATCGACAAAGAGGGACGACAAGGAGGGGCGACAAAGGATTGATGAATAGGGTCAGGTTCGGTTGGCGTCCGGGTCTTCTCTCCAGCGGCGGTGCAGGGTTCGGGCACGATTGACAATGGGATGGGAGAGATGCCCCATGCGATCCATCATGTCGTCGAGGATGGCCAGCGCGCGAACGGCATCTCCGCGCTCGCGTTCGATGAGGGCGCTGCGCAGGAAAGCGGGCGAGGCCCAGTTGATCTGGCCCTCGAACGTCACATAGGAGGTGACGTACATCGCAAGCGCCTCGTCGGTTCGGCCGAGCCGATCGAGGCTGGCGCCAAGCCGGTAGGTGGCTTCGGCGCGGGCCTGGAGCCAGTCGGGACGGTCGAGATATGCACGCCACGCCTCGGCGGCGGATTCCCAGTTGCGGGCCCGGAAAAGAATACGCGCTTTCTCCAGCGTAGCGGTTTCACGAATGGGCGCGCTGGCGACGTCCGCGAGCACGTCGGAAAGCCGGATTAGCGCGGCATCGACGTCGCCCAGTTCGGCAAGCAGCGTGGCGTGCTCGACACGGGCCATTTGCATCTCGACCGTTGTGCCGGGCCGTTCTTCCAGTGCGGCAAGATGCTGCATGGCCCGTTTCAGGTCGCCTTGTGCTCGCAGCCAGCGCCCCAGTTTCAGCAGGGCGGAGTCGGGCAGGGCCGCGGTAGGGATTTCCTGGAGTATCCGCGCATAGAGCGACTCCACCTGTTCGTCATGCTCCGCGCCGCCCAGGCTTTCGAGGGCTTCGATGCGGGCCATGAGCAGCAAGGCTTGCAAGCGGGGGGCCGGCCGTTCCGGTTGCGGAAAGGCGGCGAGGCGATCGAGATATGCCGTGTACCCGAACTCCTCTTTGCAGAGGAGGCCGTAGGCATGCAGCAGGGTCTGCAAGAGTTGCCCTTCGACGTCGCCCGCGTGGCGAAGCAGCATGGACTCAAGAAACGCTGTCCCTTCCTCGGCCTGTCGGGTTTGGCGGTAGGCGGGGATGGCTGCGGCGGCGGCCGTGACCAGCTCACGGCTGTATGGGTGTTGGTGGTCGAACGGGCCGAGTAGCGCGAGAGCGGCTGGCCAGGATTGCTCGGCGAGATGGATTTCGATCTGGCGGCGCAGGCTGTAGGCCGCGGAGTCCGCCGCCTGTTCGGGAACCGCCTCGAAGGCGGCGAGGGCTGCGGCGTGGTCCCGTTGTTGGGCGTGCAGGTCGCCCAGCAGGTTGAGGGCAAACGGAAGGTGTGGCGAGTCGGCATGGTGGTGCCAGAATCGTTCGAGGTCAGCGATGGCTTCTTCCTGGCGGGCGAGTTGTGCGGCCGCGGCGGCGCGGTGGTAGAGGATGCCGTCTAGTAGCACGGTGTCGGGCTGGCGCTCCTCAAGCTCGTGCAAGCGGGCAATGACTTCCTGCCACTGCGCGGCGTGAAAGAGGCAGAGGGCCATGGTGTAATGGGCCACGGTGGCGCGCTCAGCTTCGGGGAAGCGTTCGAGGTAGTAGGCGAACTCCGATTGGGCCTCGGGATACTCTTC
>SLOV01000099.1 GCA_007132345.1 Kiritimatiellia bacterium | reverse complement strand
TCCAGACATTCGATCTGCCCCAGACCGTGGTTCGACATTGCGAACTGCGCTCCACCGACGGCGCCCTCGAGCTGCAGCTCGAACCCATGCGCCCCAACGGCATCCGCCCCCCCACCACGCCGCCCGAAGGCATCACCGGCCCGCTCCTCTACGTCGGCAACGGCAGCGTTGCCGCCCTCGAAGGCAAAGACCCCTACGGTACCATCGCTGTCATGGACTGGGACGCCTCCGACCGCTGGCTCAGCGTCTTCCGCCTGGGCGCTCGCGCCATCATCTTCACCTCGTCCGGCACCATCCGCTCGGATGCCTACCACGCGCTCAACGCCAACGCCAATCTGCCCCGTTTCTACTACCATGGCGCACACACCGACTTGCCCGACGGCCTCGAAGTCACTGTGCGTAGCCAGATCGACTGGGTGCCCGCCATCGGGCGGAACGTCATTGGTGTCTTGCCAGGCAGCGATCCGGTCTTCGACCTCGGCCGCGAAGAGGCGCTTGTGCTTGCCGCGCACCTCGACACTTATGGCGAGGCGCCTCGCATAACCCCCGGCGCGCGCGGCGCCGCCAACTGCGCCGCGCTCCTTCAGCTCGCCGAACACTTTGCGGCGAACCGGCCGCGGCGCGACATCGTCTTCGTCTTTCTCGACGGCCAGGCCCGCTCCCACACGGGTAGCTCGGCTTTCTATTGGGCGCTGGAAACCGAACACGAACGCGGTCGCCTCGAGGCCCTCGACCGATCCCGTGCCGGCGAAGCCGTCTTCCTCACCGAAATGCTTCGCATCGCCGAAGGCGGCGATCCGCTCGCGGCGCATCGCACCACACACGGCCGCGAGTTGATGAACCGGCTCCGGGACCGCGCCAAGGACCGCTCGGACCTGCTCAACGATGAACTCGCCTCCCTTCGCCGGGAGCGCGAGGAACTGCGCCGCGAGGATAAGACCGAAGCCGTTGAGGCAAAAGAACGCAGCATCGAGGCACTCGACGACATCAAGAATCACTGGAACGAACTGCGCCGCGACCTTGGCCGCGTAGAGCTGCGCGAAGAAAACCGGGAACTCTTCGGTGAAATTGTCGAAGAGCTGATTACATCCATTCGACTGCGGCAGGGCGAGCTGGAACGGGAGGAAGCACACCTGGCGACCTGGCGCGAGCTGCGCGAAGCTCTGGATGACAAGTGGATCAGTCTCCACATTTCGCTCAACCTCGGCGACACCACCGATCGCTGGGGCGTCATCATCGGCGGCAATTCCTCGATCCGATCTCAACAGGATCAGGTCGGCCTCTACGGCCGCGTCCAGCGCAGCTTCATGCGGGCCTACGAATCGTTGAAGGCCCGCGATCGTGCCCCCCTCTACTTCGAACCCGCTTCCGTCGACGGCACGATTCAGGATCCGCGCCTGCTCTGGGCCCATCCCTTCCTCTACCACAGCGGCGAAATCGCCGGGCGTTATGGCATCTACAATATCGTTCTCGGCACCATGCACGAAACGCTGCCACGCGAAGGCACGCCCATCGACACCGCGGATCGGCTCGACCTCGAATCGATGACGCGCAACACCCGCGAGATCGCCCTCATCCTCGCGGCAGTCGCCGACCAGGAAACGCGCATCGCCGACGTACAAGCCGTGGCCGACCAGCACGGCCTCTCCCTCCGCCGCGCCATCGCCGTCGACCGGAGCTATGTCGTCCCCGCCTTCCGCGGCGGCCGGCCCACAGGCGCCCGCATCATGGGGCGAACCGGCAGCAGTGCCTTTCCCGACACCCCCGTACCCAATGCCGTGATCTACCTCACCACCGAATACGTCTGGTACAACCTCTTCTGGCCCCACATGAAGGCGCCCGGCTTCGATAACTTTGTCGTCCTGCTCAGCGACCAGAACGGCGCCTACCGCGCAGGCCCGGTGCCCGCCGACGAATACCGGCAGCCCGTCCGCGGTATGGCGCTCAGCTTCGACAACAACGGCCAGGTCGTTATGGCTTCCGACAACGCCTCCCACTATGCGGTAACACAGCGCATCAACACCTTCATGGCCAACGAGGGCATGCTGCTGATGCCACCTGTCTACTGGCCGCAGGACACCACCTTTATGAACGCCCTGGCCAACGCCGTCATCTCCGGCGACGGCGAAGAGCGCGCCTTCACCGAAACCGCCGACGGCGTCGCCTACTGGTACACCGAACGTCGGATCGAATCCTGGAAGCTGTTCGGCCCTGACTCCATCGTCGTGCTCGGCAAAGAAGACTCGGACGAGTCACGCCGGGACGAAACCTACGGCGTTGGCCTGCCGCTTGGCACCGACTGGCTAGGAATCCTAACCTCGAAACAGTCGGCAGAAGACCTCTGGCGGCTCAACGAACGACGCCTTGACATCTTGCGCGCCCGGGATGTCATGAACTCCTCCCTCGAAGAGCTGCACGGCCGCACCGAAGACCTGCTGACCGATTCCCGACAGGCGGAATCCGTCACCTACCGCGAGGCGCTCGAAGTCTCGGCCTTCATGGGCAGCAGGCCGGTCTATGACTTGGCCCGAACCACCATGGACGACCTCGTGAAAGCCGTCCTCATCCTCCTCGCGCTCTGCGTGCCATTCGCTTTTGCCCTCGAGCGGCTGCTCATCGGCTCTCCGTCCATCTACAGACAAGTCGGCTGGTTCAGCCTCTTCTTCATCATCACCTTTATGCTGCTCTACCTCTCCCATCCCGCCTTCGCAATTGCCGCCACCCCCGTCATCATCTTCCTCGGCTTCGCCGTCGTCCTGCTTTCCGCACTCGTCATCTTCATCATCATGCAGAAGTTCGAGGTCGAACTGAAAGCCCTGCAGGGCATGACCGGCACCGTCCACTCTGCCGACGTCTCGCGCTTCAACACCGTCATGGCCGCCATGAGCATGGGCATCTCCACCATGCGACGCCGCCCGCTCCGCACCGCACTCACCGCCATCACCATCGTCCTGCTCACCTTCACCATTCTCGCCTTCGCCTCTTTCGACACGCGAAAAGGCATCGTACGGCTCTTCGACGGCCCCTCCCCTGGCTATGCCGGCATCGCCCTGCACAATCCGAATTGGGGCTCCTACACCCAGGAATTCGTCGACACGCTCCACGCGCGCTGGGGCCATAGCACCGTCATCGCCCCACGCTACTGGGTCTGCCCCGAGTTCGGCGGCGATCCTGACTTCCTCATCGCCCGTGGCGACGGCAGCCGCCCCCTGACGCTCAAGGGCATGCTGGGGCTCGCGCCCAAAGAACTCGCGCAACGCGACGATTTGCGCGAACTGCTCGGCATCGAAGACCCCGAAGAAATCAACGGGCGCGTTTACATGACCGTCGCCGTCGCCAACCTGCTTGGCATCGAAGCCGGGGATCAGGTCCTCGTCAAAGGGCGCCCCTTCGAGGTGGGCAAACTGGTCACCGGCACCGCCCTCTCCGCCGCGCGCGACATGGACAGCAACAGCATCCTCCCCGTCGACTTCATCACCATGTCCTTCTACGGCGCCACACCCCCCGCTGCCGACGACGTCCTTCAAGCGCAGCAGACCTGGACCAGCCTGCCCAACGACGCCGTTCTCGTGCTCGCCTCCGACGCCGTTCGCGAGATGGGCGGCAAAGTCCACATGATCGTCGCCTACACGGAAACGACCGAGGAATCCGCGAGCATGGCCGAAGACATTGCGCGCATGCTCAGCAGGCCGGTCACCGCCACGCGCGACGACGGCGTCTACCGCCACGTCCTCGGCACCGTGATGGCGGCCAGTGGCGTGGGCGATCTCTTCTTCCCCGTCCTGCTCGGCGGCCTTGTCATCTTCGGCACCATGCTCGGTTCCGTGGCCGACCGCGAGAAAGAGATCTACACCTTCAGCGCCCTCGGTCTCGCCCCGCCGCACGTCGCCAGCCTCTTCTTCTCCGAGGCCATGGTCTACTCCGTCATCGGTGGCATGGGCGGCTACCTCCTCGCACAGGGCAGCCTCAAAGTCCTTGGCGTCCTCGCCGAGCAGGGCCTGCTCATTGCCCCGGAAATGAACTACTCCTCCACCAACGCCATCGTCACGATTCTCATCGTCATGGCCACGGTCCTGATCTCCGCCATCTATCCCGCCATCAAGGCCTCGCGCAGCGCCAATCCCGGTCTGCTCCGCACCTGGAAACTCCCCCCGCCCGACGGCGATGTGCTCGACCTCAACTTCCCCTTCACCGTTTCGGAATACGATCTGACCGGCGTCGTCACCTTCCTCAAAGAACACTTCGAAAACTTCAGCGATACCGGCCTCGGCTCCTTCATGGCGCGCAATCCGCGCCTCGAACAGTATGACGGTGGCGCCCTCGGCGTCTCCACCCAGCTCGCCCTCGCCCCGTTCGACCTGGGCGTCACCCAGACATTCGAATTGCGCAGCCGGCCCAGCGAGATTGCCGGCATCGACGAAGTGCAAATCCGCCTCGAACGCCTCAGCGGCCAGCCGAAAGACTGGACCCGCCTCAACAAAGTCTTGCTCAACGACCTGCGCGCGCAATTTCTGCTCTGGCGCTCGCTGCCCGAAGAAACCATGGAGATGTACCGCCACCGCACACTGCAACAGGTGGCCCAAACGCAGTCGACGGCCTGAAGGCCGCCGCGAATGGAACCGTCATGCCGGAACGCGTCGACAAAGAACTGGAAGAATTTCGCTCCCTCATGGAGGTGCCGTCCAACTTCGAGGACGGCTTCAACTGGACCTCCCTGCTGGGCGCCATCTTTATCGCCCTGCTCATGGTGCCCGGCGCCATCTACATGGGCCTGCTCGCAGGCATCGGCAATATCGGCGCCGCCTCCCAGTGGGTCACCGTCATCCTCTTCATCGAAGTCGCGAAGCGCGCCCATAAGAATCTCAAGCGCTCCGAGATCTTCGTCCTCTTCTTTATGGCCGCCGCCGCCATGGGCCTGCCCTTCTCCGGCCTGCTCTGGAACCAGTTCTTCATCAACTCCAACGCCGCTATCGCCAGCGGTGTCGCCGAGGGACTCCCCAACTGGTTCGCGCCCCACCCCGATTCGCCCTCCTACGAAATGCGAACCTTCTTCCACCGCGACTGGCTCCCGGCCATCGGCCTGGTCATCTTCGGCACCTTCTTCGGCACCCTCGCCAACACCGTCCTCGGCTATGGCCTTTTCCGCATCGTCAACGATGTCGAAAAGCTCCCCTTCCCCATGGCCCCCATCGGCGCCCAGGGCGTGCTCGCCCTCGCCGAGGACGCCGACCAGGAATCCGAATTGAACGTAGAAGATCGCTGGCGCTGGCGGGTCTTCTCCATCGGCGGCGCCATTGGCCTCACCTTCGGCGCCATCTATCTCCTTCTCCCCACCCTCACCGGCGCCCTCACCGGCGCACCCATCCAGATCTTGCCCATTCCCTTCTCCGACTTCACCCCCGTCACCGGCCAATACCTCCGGGCCGTCGCCACCGGCATCTCCTGGGACCTCGGCAACCTCATCTTCGGCATGGTGCTCCCCTTCTTCGCCATGGTCGGCGCCTTCGCCGGTGTGGTCGTCACCTTCATTCTCAACCCCATCCTCTTTCGCTTCGGCGTCCTCCATAGTTGGACCCAGGGCGACAGCACCATCACCACCCTCTACGTCAACAACATCGACTTCTACTTCAGCTTCCAGATCGGCATCGCCTTCGCCATCGCTCTCGCCGGCTTCTGGCAGGTCTACCGCAGTATCCGCGACATCAAACGCCGCAAGGACAATGAGCGTGCCCTCGTCCGCGACCCGATCGGCGGCACGCCTTCCGGGCGCGGCGACATCAAGACCTGGCTCATTGTCGCCACCTACTTCTTCGTCACCTTCTCCTACATCATCGTCTCCGGTTTCCTCATCAACTGGCACCGCGGCGTTATGATCGTCCTCTTCTTCCTCGGGTTCGTCTACACGCCCTTCATCAGTTACGTCACCGCGCGGCTCGAGGGCATGGTGGGGCAGGTCGTGGAAATCCCCTACATCCGCGAAGCCCTCATCATCTTCAGCGGCTATCGCGGCGTCGCCTGTTGGTTCCTCCCCATTCCCATTGCCAACTACGGCCAGATGACCGTCTTCTACAAACAGTGCGAACTCACCGGCACCAAGTTCACCAGCATCTGGAAGACGCAGGTCGTGCTCTTCCCCATCATTCTCATCAGCTCCATCTTCTTCATGAACTTCATCTGGGGCCTTGCCGAGGTGCCCTCCGCCGTCTATCCCTTCGCCGACATGATCTGGGAGGTCCAGGCCGCGAACGCCTGTATTATGTTCTCCTCGACCCTCGGCGACTATTCCATCTTCGAAGAGGCCTTCAATGCCAACTATCTCGCGGTCGGCACCATTTTTGGCTGCCTGCTCTTCTTCGGGTTCAGCTCCCTGGGCGCCCCGATCATGTTGACCTATGGCGTCGTGCGCGGGCTGGGCCAGACCGAGCCCCACTCCGTCATTCCCCAGTTCATTGGCGCCTTGATTGGCCGCTACTATTTCCAGAAGCGTCTCGGCCTCAAGTGGCGCCAGTATATTCCCGTTGTCAGTGCCGGCTTCGCCTGCGGCATGGGCCTCATCACGACGATTGGTGTCGGCATCACGTTCCTGAGCAAGGCAGCGTTGCCGTTGCCGTTCTAGGGGGAGCGGGTTTCGGGTTTCGGGTTTCGGGTTTCGGGTAGAAGGGAGAGAAAAGAATGGAAGAGAGCAACTATTTGGACGTTCACCTGAATATCGCCCGCATGAAACGCTACATCGATTTAGAGTGCTATTCCCAGTATCGGGCGCGGTATAAGCGTTGCATCCGCATGCTCAATGGCCTTGAGCGAAAGCTCGAACTCAAGCTGCCAAACCACGAGCGTCGCTGGCCTTCAGTCAAAGAAGATACCGCAACCTATGAGACAACCTTCTCTCCTTCCGGCTACCCCGACATCAGCGACCTCCTCATCGATTAACAGCCCAACACC
>SLOV01000156.1 GCA_007132345.1 Kiritimatiellia bacterium | reverse complement strand
TCGGCCGCCCCTGGTTTCGAGCCAGAACCCGTATTTCTCCGGCGTGTTGTGCATGAAGGCCGTCGAGCGCAGCGCGGAGACCAGTTGTTCCATCACGAAATCGCCGTGATGCAGGTTTTCCAGCAGTTCCCCGCCCCGCGTCCAGCCGCGGAGCGTGACGGTGAACGACGAGACAATCACCGTCATGGCCGTGGTGAGAATCGCCATCGCCACCAGTAATTCCAGCAGCGTAAAGCCCTTCTTTCGTTCTGCGCTCTTGCTCATCGTCTGCCCGCAATGTTGCGCCGCGTGTAGGTCGGCCCGAAGAGATAGGTCTCGACACTCTCCGAAACTTGCCGGCCCCGGTCCGTCCAGGTCACCTCGGTGTAAACGCGGTAAATCTCCAGTTCTTCCGGCTCGATCAGATTCGTTTCGCGGCGCCAGGCATAATCGCGGAACTGCCCGGAGAACCGCCCGGTCCGGGTGCCCTCCTCGATTTCGGTGAGGTCGACCGGAATCTCCAGATCCACCTGCCCGATGAGGCGCCGCGCCGTCTCGTACTGCTGCGCCTGATAGGCAACCGCCAGGCCACGGCTCGTGGCCAGGATCATGGCGCTGATGCCCGACCCCAGAATCACAAGGGCAATCATCACCTCGATCAGGCTCAGTCCGGTCCGGTCGCTCAGCCGCTGGGTGGCGTCAGTCATATAGAATGTTCATCCTGCCCGAGATCGGATCGATCGAGACGACCGCCTGCCGGCCGGCATCGTCTTCCAGCGTGATCGCGAAGCGCTCCGTCATGCCGTTGGGATAAAAGCTGATCCAGTAGGCGCCATCCAGCCCTCCGGAACCGCGCAGCTTCGGTCCAGTCTCGACATGCACGATGCGAATGCCGTCCGGCAATTTGCGGACGCTCGCCGTCGGCATTGAGGTCTCCGGCCCTCTCTCCTCGCTGCCGCCTCGCCGATCGATAAGACCGTCCACACGGCGGTCCCCCCGCCCTTCCAGAAACATCGCCTGTTCACTGCGGTCGGCGCGCGTTTGTAAGCGGACCAACTCGATTTCGCCGTGGTCCGTAAAGAGCAACATGGCCATATGCTGACTCTGCAACACGGCCGTGCTGCGAGCGTAGCGGCTGGCCATGCTCAGGGTACGCGCCGCGACGCGCAGCTTGGCCCCGCGAAAAGAACCGACAAAGGTGGGCAGCGCGACACCGGCGGCAATGGTCATGATGATGACCACCACCATGATCTCGACCAGGGAAAAGCCGCGCCGCTTGTCATACGCGGGTCCCTGGCAATGTCCGCGCCCGCCCATCTCAGCTATGCTCGTCGCCGCGATGAATCGCGACACCGTCCGGCCCGCCCCTGGAGTAGAGCTGGTAGCTGCCGCCGGAGCCGGGTTGGTACTGGAAGTCCTCGCCCCACGGGTCCTTGGGCAGGATATCGAGATACGGCCCGCGCCAGTTGCGCGCCCCGGCCGGCTGCGTCATCAAGGCGGCCAGGTTGGGCGGCAGCGTGCCCGTATCGACCTGGTACATCGAGATGGCCATGCTGATGGTGTGCAGATTGGCGCGCGCACCGGCTTCCCGGCTCTGGTCGACTCGCTGACTCACACGCACGCCCGCGAGACCGGCAAGAATGCCGATAATGATCACCACCACCATGATTTCGATCAGGGTGAAGCCAGCCTTGCTCCGGTTTCTACGCCGCACATCTTGCGTCTTCATTGCTTGCTCCTTCATCGCTTCCTTCGTTCCGCGCTGTTGCGCCGCTACATGTTCAAACCACTGGTCATATCAAAGACCGCCATCAACAGGCTCATGGCCACGAATCCGACCAGCACGGCCATCAGCAGAATCATCACCGGCTCGATCACCGTGGTCAGCACCTTGATGCTGCGGTCCAATTCTTTGCTGTAGCGGTTGGCAATATGTCCGAGCGAACCGCTCATGTCGCCCGACTCCTCGCCAACCGCGAGCATGTCGGTGAGGAGCCTCGGGAAAACGTTGCCTTCCGCCAGCGGCTTCGAAATGGTCGCCCCATCGGTGACCCGGTCTCTTGCCTCGTTGATCTCGTCTTTAATTACCTGGTTAGACATCGTTTCTTCCACAATGCTCAGCGCGGAAAGCACGGGAACGCCATTGCTCAGCAGCGTGCCCAGCGTGCGGGCAAACTGGGCGAAGGCGTTGGCGGCGATCACGTTGCGCACCACCGGGGTGCGGAGTTGAAGCCCGTGCCAGATGCGCCGTCCGCCATCCGTGGCGACGGCCCGGCGAAATAGCATGACGGAACCGGCCACCAGCACCAGGAGCAGCGGCCAGAACCGCATGAGAAAACCGCTCAGCGCGATCAGGATCTGGGTCGAAGTGGGGAGCTGCGCGCCCAGCTCCTCGAAGATCCGTTGGAACCGGGGAATCACGAAGACCATAATAAAGACGATGGTCAGCAGACCGACACCGAGAATGATCAGCGGATAGACCAGCGCGCCGACCACCTTCTCCTTCGCCTCCTGCACCCGCTCGTAGTGTTCGCCCAGCCGTTCCAACACTTCGGGCAGCGTGCCGCTCGCTTCCCCGGCGCGCACCATGTTCACGTAGAGCGGCGAGAAAGAATCGCCGTAGAGCGCCAGCGCCTCGGAGAGACTGTCGCCCTGCACAATCGCATCGCGCAGCCCCGCCACGATCTCGTCCTGCGCCTTGTCCGCTTTCCGCTGCGAAAGGGTATTGAGCGCGCTGCCCAGCGTCATGCCGGACGCCAGCAAGTCGCTCAACTCCCGCGTGAACATCAGCACATCGCGCGGCTTCATACGCGCGCGGCGCTGGAACCAGCTCTTCTTTGCCTTTGCCGCCCCGCGCTTTTCGGGGGCAGCCTTGCTCTTCGTCGCCGGCTTCTTCCGTGCGGCTTTGCGGGGGTCCTTCTTCCCTTTCACCGGTGCGCCACCGCCCGGCTTGGCGCCATTCCCCTTCTTGTCCGGCTTCGGGCGTGCCGAGCCGCGCCCCTCTTTCACCATGATGGGCACATAGCCGAGCCGGTCCAGCTTCGCGAGGGCATTGCGCTGGTCAGAGGCGTCAATCGCGCCGTTTACCTTCTCGCCGCTGCGGGTCCGGGCCGTATATGCGAATTGGGGCATGGTAGCAATCTTGTCTGGTGGAAGGCGCGCGATGCCGTGCGTCAGGCGCCGACCAGTGTCTCTTCATTCTCCGATACGCGCAGGACTTCTTCGATCGTGGTCACGCCCCCGATCACCTTCTGCCAACCGTCATCGCGGAGCGTCTTCATGCCCTGGCGCAGGGCCTCCAACTTTATTTCGCTGGACGAAGCGCGTTGCACGATCAGGGACCGGACCGGTTCTGTGACTTCAATGATTTCGTAAATACCCGTGCGCCCACGGAAGCCGGTGCCACGGCAGGTATCGCAGCCGACAGGCTCGTAAATCTCGCCTTGCGCAAGAATCTCTTTCGGAAAGCCGACCGAATCCAGAAACTCGTCACTCAGGTTCGCGGGCCGCTTGCAATCGTTGCAGAGCCGCCGCACCAGCCGCTGCGCCACCAGGCCGTCCACGGAGGAGGCCACCAGGAACGGTTCAATGCCCATGTCGAGCAAGCGCGTCACCGCTCCCGCTGCGTCATTGGTGTGCAGCGTACTGAACACCAGGTGGCCGGTGAGCGCCGCGCGAATCGCGTTCTCGGCCGTCTCCGCGTCACGGATTTCGCCGACCATAATCACGTCCGGGTCCTGCCGCAGAATATGGCGCAGCCCCACCGCGAAGGTCAGCCCGATCTCGGGCCGCACATGAATCTGGTTCACGCCGGGCATCTCGTACTCGATCGGGTCTTCCAGCGTCAGGATCCGTTTGTCGGTCGAGTTGATCGTGTGCAGCCAGGTATAGAGCGAGGTCGATTTGCCCGAACCCGTCGGCCCCGTCACCAGCAAGATGCCGTGCGGCCGGTGAATGAGCCGATTCAGAATATTGATGTCGCGCTCCGCCAGCCCGAGCCGGTCCAGCCCGAGCAGACCGCTGTTGCGCATGAGCAGGCGCAAACTCACGCTTTCGCCATAAACCGTCGGCATGGTGGAAACGCGCACGTCGATTTCCTCGCCGCGAATGCGCACGCTGATGCGGCCGTCCTGCGGCAACCGCTTTTCGGCGATGTCCATATGGGACATCACCTTGATGCGCGAAATGATCGCCGACTGGAACCGCTTCAACTTCGGCGGCACCGGCGTCTGGTGGAGAACGCCGTCTACCCGGTAGCGGATGCGCAGGTCCGTCTCCATCGGCTCCAGATGAATGTCGGTGGCGCGGTCCTGGTACGCCTCCCAGATGATCTGGTTCACAAACTTGACCACCGAAGCGTCCTGGTCGAGTTCGGTGATGTCGCGCGTCACCATCTCCTCGTCGGGAATCTCCAGGTCGAGGTTGTCGTCCTGCATCATGCGCTCGACCGTGTCGGCGCCGACGCCGTAATAGGTCTTGGAGGCGTTGGCGATCTCCTCCGCGGCGCTCAGTGCCAACTGCACCCGCATCCCCGACGCCAGGCGCAAGGCATCGATCAGGCCGGGGTGAAAAGGATCATTCGTGGCCACCCGCAACGCGCCGCGCTCCACGTTGACCGGAATCACGTTATATTGGAACACCGCCTTCGTCGGCAGCTTCTCCAGAACCTCCGGCGCAATCTCGATTTCCTTCATGCGCAGGTACGGAATCTTCATCGCCTCGGCCAGGTGACGCAGAAAGAGTTCCTCGGTGGCAAATCCGCGGGCCACGACCGCCGCCGTGATCGACCCGCCGCTCTCCTGGTGAGCGGCCAGTAATTCGTCAACCCGGTCTCCCGGGATGATCCCGGTCGATTCGAGCAATCCTGCAAGCCTGTGAGTAGTGGCAACGGGCATAGAAGTCCTTTCGAAATCGTTAGAAAATGATAGATCGCCCCCTTGACCGTGTCAATTGACACAGTGCGCCTTCATTCGCCTCGCGCCGAATGCCAGGGTTTTGCTCGCTGCCGTTACTCCGCAGAAGGCGCAAACACGCCATCCAATTCCGCCAGATCGGCGTCGGATAGCGTGACCTCCGCGGCAAGGGCGTTCTCGCGCGCCTGACCGGCACTGCGGCCGCCGACGATCGCAGCGGTGATCTCCGGGCGATGCAAGACCCAGGCGACCGCGACGTGCGCTGGACGACAGCCAAGACGGTCCGCGATCGCCACGACGCTTTCCACCTTCTTCAGATTTTCTTCCAACTGTGGCGACTGAAAGGCCGGGTCATGCTTGCGGTGATCGCTATCGTCCAGCGCCGCAACCCAGGCAGGTGTCACCTTGCCGGTCAACAAGCCGCGCGCCATGGGACTGTAAGCAATCACACCGATATCGTGTTCACGGCAGAAGGGCAGGATCTCCGTCTCGATATCGCGCTGTAAAAGATGATACGGGGGCTGCAAGGAGGCGATCGGAGCCAGCGCCTGGACCCGCTTCATCTGGTCCACGGAGAAGTTCGAAACCCCGGCATACCGGACCTTGCCCTGCTCGATCAGCGTGGAAATGGCGTCCCACCCTTCTTCCAATGCGGCTTCGTCGCGCGGCCAGTGGATCTGATACAGATCGATGACGTCCACCCCCAACCGCCGCAGGCTCGCGTCGCACTCCGCCAGCACACTCTCGCGTCGCAACCGGCCCTCGATACGCCCCTGATCATCCCAGGCCAGTCCGCACTTGGTCGCCACCAACATCGGTTCGCGAATCTGGCGTAACGCCTTGCCCACCGTCTCCTCCGCGATGCCAAACCCGTAGACGGCCGCCGTATCGACCCAATTCACCCCTGCCGCGGCGGCGGCGAGAATTGCGCCAATCGACTCGGCTTCTTCCTGTGGCCCCCAACCGAAAGCCCACTCGCCCCCACCCATGGCCCAGGTGCCGAGCCCGACCACGGAGAAGTGCAGGTCCGAACGGCCAAGTTTTCGTGTCTTCATCGTTTCATACCTCCATGACGCATACAGAAAGAGTGGGTGCCGATTGGGGTGTTGTCAACTCCGCCCTCCAGGGTGGAGGGGCAATTCACACGAGCCCGCGTGCGCCTGGTCTTTGTCTGCCTTTGCGCACCCTTTGTCGTCCCTTTTTGTCGTGAGCTTTGTCGAGAATACTCAAGAAAAGCGGGCTGTTGGTCGACAAGGCTCACGACAAGGCTCGCGACAAGGTTAACCGGAATGGGCTAGCGAACCACCACGAAGGTTTTTCAGCAGAATCGATTGGATTGGGATGGAGGGGCGAGCTATGCGAGCCCGTCACCGTGAAATAGAGGCGTTGTGAGCGTGATCTGGTGCGTTGACGGCGGCCCCCGTGAGGAGGGACGTTGTCCCACCAACGGGGGGACTCACGTCCGTGTAACTCCGCCCTCCAGGGCCGAGGATCCGGATTGGGTTGGGGTTTGCTTGGATTGGAATGGAGGGGCGAGCTATGCGAGCCCGCCATCGTGGAATAGAGGCGTTGTGAGCGTGGTCTGGTGCGTTGACGGCGTCGTATAACTCCGCCCTCCAGGGCCGAGGACCTGGCCTGGGATGGAATAGGATGCGATGGGTTTGGGCTGGAGGGGCGAGCTATGCGAGCCCGCCAGCGGTCGGTCATGGCAATATGCCGAATCTCTGGCGCTGACGGCACTATATAGCTTTCCCCTCACCCGGTCACACCGTGGCCGGTGTCTTGATGGTTCGATAATCGTGTACGATTCCTCATACCCGCACTCACAAATCTCCCCCGCCCCCCATCTCTCCTCCCCCATTCATTCGTATCGTTTCAGTCCCGGATTGCCGCCTCGTCGCTCGAGCCGGCTGCAACTTTTTCTCACCCGCACCGCGTCTTTGTGGTATGCAGGTCGCCTACGTAAAGGAGGCAGTATGGTTCCACAATGGCTGATCGAGAAGAAGCGCGACGGCGCGGCACTCACCGAAGACGAGATCAAGGGATTCATCGAGGGCTATACCCAGGGCGATATCCCCGATTACC
>SLOV01000087.1 GCA_007132345.1 Kiritimatiellia bacterium | reverse complement strand
GCTCGCCATCGCGACTGAGCGAGAAGTTCGCGTGCAGTTCGGTCTGCTTCACGGTCGCTTCCAGTTCGAGATCGAACGCGAGGTCGCTACTGGTTGGGGCGTGCTGATGCAAGCGGACCGCGATCGAATTCTCGCCGGCCTGAAACAGGTGGCTGGGCACGACGTATGAATTCCAGGACGGCCAGACACCGACATAGGTTGGCGTTGTCGTCTGGGCGGTGACCGGGCCGCCAGGCATGTTTTCGCGAGCGACCTCGATGCCGTTGATGTAGACGATGGCGCCATCGTCGAGCCAGAGGCGCAGGTCGACGCCCTGAACGGCGGCGGGGTTGTCGACGGTGAAGCTGCGGCGGAACCAGGTGGTGATGTATTTGTTCTGCGGGTCGCCGCCGAAGCCGATGGTCGTGGTCACATAGTTGGCGCGGGGCGGGATCGCATAACCCAACGGCGCGAGCCCGGTCGGCCAGGTGCTGTCGTCGAAGCCCGGATCGGCGAACGCCGCGCCATGGTCCGCGCCGCTGTCGTCGTATCGCCACAGGGCGCCGGCGGGAATCCAGGTTTCGGGAGCGTTGACCGAGGTGGTGTCGCGGCCGGAGGCGCGGACGATGAGAAAAGCACCGGGCGCGAGCCAGGTTTCGTCGGGAAAAACCCAGCGGAACGGGCGTGTGGGGTCGTCGGTCAGGCCCCAGCCGCCGAGGTCCGCCGGGGTATCGCCGCTGTTGAAGATTTCGATCCAGTCATCGAATTCGCCGTCCAGCCCGGGCAGGGTCGACCCATTTGAGGACATGACCTCGTTGATACGGATGTCCGGAAGCGCTGCATGGGCAACCAGTGCCGGGGCGAACGCCATGCTGAAGCAGAACAAGTAAAGCGGATATCGGAACACGGTATGGTCAACGTGCTCCCGATCGTGGGTGGATGCAAGTTAATCGGCTGTGTATTGCCCTGCATTCTGGCGGGATGCGCCTGGGAACGAGCGAATTTCAAAGCCGACGCTGTTCTGTTTCGATCCATGCCATGCGATGAAGGCCATGGGTTAGCCCTCCGCTTCGATGAAACCTCCGGTAATCTCCACATGGAACAACGCGACCGTCAGCCAGACTCATGTCGGCCTCCTCTTCCCGTGGAACTCACCCGCCACCCTCCGCCGCGGAAACCAGAATCGATGCGCTGAAATCCAGGGGCGAATGTGAGGTGCTATTGCGATCGGGATTCTACCGGGCGCAGGAGGGCGGCTCAAGAAGATCGCGCAGGCAGAAGCGCAACAATGGAGGTCTGATCCTGGGCGCATCTTCTTGCGTTTGCCTTTGACCCCACCACAGCGGGAGGATAGTCTTTCATCAGGTTCGATGGCGGGACTGAGCGAGGCGGAGCATGTTGAGCGCACCGGTACGACAATGGGGACGGGCGATCGGGGATCTGCTCTATCCGCGGCCCTGCGCCGTCTGCGGGGCGGCGGCGGGCAAGGCGTTCGCGCACCTCTGCTGGGACTGCTCGGCGGAAATCGATTTCCTGCAAGCGCCGATGTGTGCGCGGTGCGGTGAACCGGTGGCGGGCAGGGTCGATGGCGCCTTCGAGTGTCATCTCTGCTGCGCCCAGCCGCGACATTTCGAAAAGGCCCGGTCCGCGGCCCGCTATGACGCCGCGGCGCGGGAAATGGTGCGGCGCTTCAAATACGAGCAGGGGCTCTGGCTGCGGAATGACCTGGTGAGCCTGCTCTATGCCTGTATCGACACGCATTATGACGAGGTGTCGCTCGATCTGGTGGTGCCGGTGCCGCTGCACCCGGTCAAGCGGCGGACGCGCGGCTATAACCAGTCGGAGGTGCTCGCGGCGGGCCTGGCGAAACGGCTGGGCCTGCCTTGTGCCCGGCGGGCGCTGCGCCGCGTGCGCTTCACCTCGACGCAAACCCGTTTGACAGCCCGGCAACGCGCCGATAACGTTCGAGGCGCATTTTCGGCGAGGCTGCCCGCGCGATTCCGCCAGCGGCATCTTCTGCTGGTGGACGATGTCATGACCACCGGCGCCACCGTGAGCGAATGTTCGCGGTGCCTGCTGGCGGCCGGCGCGGCTGGGGTCTGGGTAGTAACGGTGGCAAGAGGATAACCCGTGAGACGATTTATTCCATTTTTCGGCCGACGCGGATCGGCGGCGACGCAGGCGAAGCGGCGCGACATGCCGGATGGCCTGTGGCTGAAGTGCCCGGCCTGCGGCGAAATCGTGTTCAAGAACGATCTGGAGCAGAACCTGGGCATCTGTCCCAACTGCTCATTCCATTTTCAGATTTCGCGCGAGGAGCGGCTGGCCTCGTTGATCGACGAAGGCACCTTCGAGGAGTGGGATGCCGTGCTGCATAGCGTCGATCGGCTGGGCTTCAAGGGCGTGGATTCCTATGAGTCGAAGCTGAAACAGAATGTCGACAAGACCGGGCATTACGATGCCGTCACATCGGGCAAGGGGCGGATCGGGCCGCACACGGTGGGCATTGGCGTCATGGACTTCAAATTCCTCGGCGCGAGCATGGGCTCGGTGGTGGGCGAGAAGATTACGCGGCTCATCGAACGCAGTACCGAGGAGAAACTCCCGGTGGTGATCTGCTGCGCCTCGGGCGGTGCGCGGATGTACGAAGGCATGCTGAGCCTCATGCAGATGGCCAAGACAAGCGCGGCGCTGGCGCGACATGCCGCCGCCGGCCTCGCCTATATTCCCGTGCTGACCCACCCGACCACGGCGGGGGTTATGGCCAGTTTCGCGACCCTGGGCGACGTAATCCTTGCCGAGCCAGGCGCCTTGATCGGCTTTGCCGGTCCGCGGGTGATCAAGGAGACCACGCAGTCGGAATTGCCGGAAGGCTTCCAGCGGTCGGAGTTCCTGCTCGATCATGGCCTGATCGACTGCGTGGTGCCGCGCGATCAATTGAAGGAGCAGTTGATTCATCTGCTCGACTTCCTGGCGGCGCCCGCCGCGTCCTGAAACGGGGTGGGGCATGGTTGCGCCCGATCTCAACGCCCGGCTGGAGGCGTTCCTGCACGACCTCTATCACCGTACCGGGCGCGGCATTGTGCCTGGACTCGAAGCCACCACGGCGTTGCTGGCGGGCCTGGGCGATCCGCACCGCAGCCTCAAGGCAGTGCATGTGGCCGGAACCAATGGCAAAGGCTCCGTCTGTGCCATGGTCGAGTCGATGCTGCGTGCCGCCGGCTTCCGTACCGGGCTCTACACCTCGCCCCATCTGCGCCGGTTCAACGAGCGCATTCGGGTGAATGGCGAGGAGATTCCCGACGCGGCGCTCGAAGCGCTTTGTCGGGAACTTGACGCGCATGCGGACGCGATCCGCACGGACCCCAAGCTGCGGGCGCCGACCTTCTTCGAGTTCACCACAGCGCTCGCTTTCACCTACTTTGCGAGGGAATCGGTCGACTTCTGCGTGATCGAGACCGGCATGGGCGGTCGTTGGGATTCCACCAATGTGCTGACGCCGCTGCTATCGGTGGTGACCCCGATTGCGCGCGACCATTCTCGCTTTCTCGGCGAATCGATCCCCGAGATTGCCGCGGAGAAGGCGGGGATTTTGAAGCCCGGCGTGCCTGCGGTGATCGGTGGGCTCGATGACGAAGCGGCTGCGGTGTTGAAGGCCACGGCGCGTGCCGTCTCCTGCCCGCTCACGGATGCGGCGGACCTGGTATCGGTGCAAGGGCTCGGCGCCGACTGGGACGGGCAGCGTATTCGTGTGGAGACGGCGTCGACCCGGCATCGTCCGCTGCGCCTGCCGCTGCTCGGGCCGCACCAGATATCGAACGCGGCGATTGCCGTGGCGGCCTGCGAGGTGTTGCGCGATGCCTGTGGCGTGGAGCTGCCCGACACCGCGCTGCGGCACGGGCTGGAGACGGTCCGCTGGCCGGGCCGCATGCAGGTGCTGCGGCGCGATCCGGTAGTGCTCCTCGACTGCGCGCATAACCCTGCCGGGGCGCGGGCGCTGCGCAAGGCAGTCGTCCCGTTGGCCGGTGCCGCGCCGCTGGGCTGGATCGTGGGTTGTGCGCACGATAAGGATCATGCTGCCATCTTCCGCGAATGGGCGCCGGCCATGCGGAAATGTTGGGTCGTACCCCTTTCGGTCGAGCGCGGCGCCGCGACGTCCGAGCTGGCCGCGGCAGCGCGCGTGGCGGGCATCGAAGCGGAAGAGCGGACACTGGTCGAGGCGTGGAAGGAAGCGCTGGACTGGGCGCAAGGCGCGGGCGGAGTGGTGGTGATGGCGGGCTCCATCTATCTCGCCGGCGAGGTGTTGGAGCGGTTCGGTGATTGAACCTGCTGCAAAGCATGCTGCATGGTCGAAGCGGCTGGTGGCAGCGTTTCTCCTGTCGTTGCTTCCAGTCTGGTTAACGGGCTGTGGCGGCGTGCGGCAGGAAGTGAATCTGGAGGGGCTGCTGGAGCAACTGGGCGACCCGCTGCTGCCTGCGCGCCTGGACGTGCCAGCGGCGTACATGGCCAGTTCGTTCGATCCGACGGGCGGGAATGAAGACTACAACCAGTTTGTCCGGCCCGGGCCGCCGGGCTGGGTGGTGCTCGCCGACCTGCGTGGGCCGGGGTATGTGAGCCGATTCTGGATGACGGGCGCCTTTTCGGACGGATACCGGCTGCGCTTCTATTTCGATGACGAACCGGAGCCGCGCATCGACACGACGCTGGGCGCGTTTTGCGGTGACGAAGCACCCTTTCTGCCGCCCCTGGCGGCCTGGGAGAATCTGGCCTGGTGGTCCTATCTGCCGTTGCCATACGCGCGGCGGCTGGTCGTGATGGGAGAGGCCCCGCGCGAGGGCGAGCGTCTCTATGTGCAGATCAACCACAGCGAACGCCTGCACAATGTCCGCGTGGAAACTTTTCCCTGGCAGGCGGAGCGTTCGCACCGGGCGGCGATCGAGCGCGCCCGGCAGCGGCTTGCGGCGCGGCCTGAGATCGATGCGGATGCGCAGCGGTTCGAGGCGCGGCTTGAGGTGGAGGCCGGCCAAAGCGCCGAAGTGGTGCTGCCGCCCGGCCCGGCGGTGGTGCGAAGGCTGGAGTTATGGCCTGACCCTGAAGAAGCGCGCAGCGCGATAGAGCGCGAGCAGTGGCTGCGGGAATTGGTGGTGCGGGTGTTCTATGAGGACGGAGTTGCTTCGATCGAAGCACCGTTCGGCGATTTCTTCGGGCAGCCCTGGTTCCCGGCAGGGTTCGAGAGTCTGGCGTTCGGCGGTGCATCGGGCCGCTTCGACATGCACCTGCCAATGCCGTACCGCCGCCATGCCCGCGTGGAGGTGCGGAACGATGGGCAGACGCGCGCGACCTTGGCGCTGAGGGCCTGGGTGGAAGAACTTCCTTCCTTCGATGCGCTCGGGTATCTCCATGCCGAATGGCGAAGTAGCGGTCCGGCCATGACGCAGGCCCCGCATGACGTGATTGTCTGGGAGGGCGCCGGTAAATTGGCCGCGCTACAGGCGGCGGTCTGGACCGAGGAGGAGAGTTGGAACCTGCTGGAGGGCGACGAACGGCTCTGGATCGACGGACTGCCGCCGGAGCTGGTCTGGCATGGGACCGGCCTGGAAGATTACTTCAATGGGGGCTGGTATTATCAACGTGTCCTGACGCGGCCCACGCATGGCGTGACGGGCCGGGCGCCGTATCGCACCAGCCAGTATCGGGTGCACCTGCTCGATGCACCGGCATGGGCGCAACGGTTTCGTATGGAGTGGGAGCGCGGGCCCTACGATGTAATGGACGGGATGATGGAAACGCTCGCGTTCGTTTATGCGCCTGAGCCGCGGGCCGTGACGCCGATTCCGCCCGATGCCGGGGCGCGTCGCGCCGGCGGCTTGTTGGAGAACGAGACGATCATGATGGACCTGCTCGGCCTCGAACAACTCGGCGATCTGATCGGCGCCCAGCAGCGGGTGCGCGCCTTTCTCGATCGGTTCCCGGCGCATCCTGAGGCCGCGTTGCTGCGTCTGCGCGACATCGCCTACACGGAGCAACTGGAAGGGTTTTCGGTGGCCCGGCCGTTGTACGAAGAATTTCTGAGCGGCGTGCGGGACGATCGGGCGCGCGACCAGGCGCGCCTGTTGCTGGGCTTTCACGAGCGGGAAGACGCCGGGTTGCTGACGGTTTATAGCAATACGCCGGCAACGGTGTACCTGAATGGGATGCCGGTCGGGCTGGGCGGCAATGCGGCGGCGGCACTGCATTTTCCGCTTCAGGTCCCGGCTGGCCGGAATGTGCTGGCCGTATCCGCTCCCGATCGGGCGCGTCCGGCGTGGGTTCTGGTGGCGTTGCGTACGCGAGAGGGGATCGTGGTGAGCGACCCGGACTGGCGTTGGCTGGCCGCTCCGGCGGACGATGCGTGGAAGCGGGCGGATTTCGACGCGAGCGGTTGGCTGCGGGTAGGTGGGCCGGGCGTAGCCGGGCCGCCGGAGGAGCCGTATCGGGCCCTGCGCGCGGATGCGATGGTGGATCAGGCGTCGCGGGCCACGGGCATCTGGCCGCGCGACCAGGTTGCGGACCCGAACAAGACGTTTGCGCTTCGAACCATGTTCGAGCGGGAGGGGGAGTGAGGGGTTCGGGCGGCGGGTTTCGGGTGGGGCAGGGTGTGCAGTGTTCGGTGTTCGGTGTTCAGTGTTTAGTCCGGCCTCAGAAGAAGCGGCGTCTGCGACGCAGCTTCTTCTGATTTTTCTGAGCTGAGAGAACGACGGCATATTGTACCGATCCCGCTTTCCTCCATGTGCGCGCCTGCAGGAGTAGGACGGTCTATCAGGCCGTCCATGAGCGCTTGGTTGGCTTGTGGGCTCCGGGGGGACGGGCAACCCCTTCGGGGCATGCCCATCCTACAACTTTGCTAGATGCGCAAGAAATCGTGGGGGGCTTCGTTTATGCATCGGGCGCGGTCTATATTGACGCACCGGGGCGGCAGTGATAGGGAGTTGTTATGCGCTCTTGGCTTTCCTTTTACTCTTTACCTCTTCTCCTCTTCTGCGGGCTGCTCCTGGTGGGGTGTCGGCCGGCTGGCGTTCGCGATCTGGATGCCATGGAGGAGGACGACCCGCGCATGGTCCGGGCGTTGCAAATGCGACGGGCACAGAACATCGACGGTGCGATCGAGGAGTATGAAGGCATTCTCGATAACGACCCGCGAATGGCCCGGGCGCACTTGCAGGTGGGGCTTCTCTATGACGAGTACCGGCAAGACTACATCCGCGCCATCTACCACTACCGTCGCTACCTCGAACTTCGGCCGGATGCGGAGAAGCGGGACCTCATCGAGGACCTCGCCCGCCATGCCGCTCTTTCTTACGCCGCCTCACTGCCGGATCGGCCTTCCGCAGCCATTGCCGAGATTGCCGGGCTCAAGACACAGATCGCTGGCCTGGAACGCGATCTGCAAGAGGCGCAACGTCGGATCGGTGAGCTGAACGAGGCCCTGCGCCGCCACCGGGAGCGGGCCGAGAGCGCCGGCCGCCCGACGGCAACCCAGCCGGAACCGGCAGAAGCTGCGGCCGCGCGGCCCACCGTGCCCGCGGAGCCGGAAACCTATACGGTTCGTTCCGGCGACACCTTGTCGCGTATTGCTCAACGGGTCTATAACGATGGCAGCCGTTGGAAAGTCATCTATGACGCCAACCGCGACATATTGAAGAACCCCCAGGATTTGCAAGTGGGTCAGACGCTGCGCATTCCCCGCTGAGGCGCCGCGTTTCACGGCCGTATGAAAGGAGCTGTTTCGATGGCAAAGACCGATTTTTATGACGATGACCTCACGCAGCGCGAGGCGCCGCGGACCTCAGGCGTTGCGCATCATGCGCAGGAGCGAAGCAGCCAAGACGTGCATCGACCGGTCAGCGACCTGAACCTCACGCAGATGGCGCGCCACCGCGAAGACATCGAGCGGCAGGTGGCGGAGTCGGTGCAGGAACTCGATCGGCTGCGGCTGCGGCAGGACGAAGTGGAGCGGAAGCGTAAAGAACTGGAAGAGCAGCGCAGGAAGCAGGACGAATACGAACGTGGCCGGCGCGAGCTTCTCGACCGCCTCAGCCAGAGCCTGATTATGATGGAGAAGGAAGAGATCAAGGCGGAGCGCCTGTTGGACGTATTGCGGAACAGTCGCGCCCAGTTCAAGGAGTCGCTGGCGGAGATCGAGGCCATCGACGAAGGGGCCTGGGCCGAAGAGGATATTCGCGACGAACTGAATCGCGCGTTGACGATTCTCGACGAGGCGCGGGTGCACTACAACAAGACGATTGCCAAACTCGACACGATGATGGGCGACGACCGGGCCGCACCGGTCGATGCGCGTGGCATGCTTTTCCGCGATGGCTCCGGGTTGCCGGCGAACACGTCCTTCGGCGCCTGGCTCCGCATTGGCTTTGCTGCCTCGCTGCCGGTCATCGTGGTGGTCCTGCTGGTCGCGCTGGGCGTTGCGGCGATGAAATGGCAGGGGCTCTGGTAGCCGGATGCAGACGACACCAACGGGTTGAAACAACGGCGGCGGGCCATGAATCGACAATCACGCAAATCGGAGCGTAAGACGCGCCGTGTAGACGGCAAGTTGCGCTTGCTCTCCGGGAACGATCTACCGGGCCGGGACCGCGACGCGGAACCGCCGCGCATGTTGCAGCCGGGGACGCGCGGGGAAGTGACCACCCTGCGTGGCGATCTCACGGCCGATCTTGCATCCTCAGCAGGCGGGACCCTGCCCCTGCTTCCCGACGATTCCGCCCCACGTTCGGCCCGCAGCCGCTCCGTGCCCTGGGCCAGTTATGGCGTCCAGCATTGCGGCACGGCGCGCCCGTTGCGCGTGCAACACGGTCCTGTCTCCATGCTCTCCCGCCGTCACGACCGCCCACTATTGCGGGACCGCCGCCAGGAGCAGGTTTTCCGCAACCGGCTGCTCTTCTTTCTGCTGCTCTGCGCTATTGCGGCGCTGCTCGTCTACAGCTTCCGATAAATAGCGCCCGGCAGCGGCCTGTGAATAACTCCGGCTTGTGTTTCCACCGGTGGGGGTCAAGAATGGTGGGGCATCATGGATCCATTGACCCTCAACCAGAATGAGTCGCCCTTGAGAATTGCACTCGCGTGTGGAGGCACGGGCGGCCACATCTTCCCCGGCCTGGCCACGGCGGAAGTGCTCCGCGAGCGTGGCCATGAGGTGCACCTGTGGCTGGCCGGCAAAGATGTCGAATCGGAGGCTGTCTCCGGTTGGGATGGCCCGGTGCACACCGTGCCCTCTGAGGGGTTCATGCACGGCGTTTCGCCGCGATCTCTGAAGACCGCCTGGACCTTGATGGGCTCGGCGCGCAAGTGCGTGGATCTGATGCGCCGCAACCTGCCGCAGGTCATGCTCGGCATGGGCAGCTACGCCTCCGTCGGTCCCGCGTATGCCGCCATGCGCCTCAAGATACCGGTGGTTCTGCATGAGGCCAATGTATTGCCGGGCCGGGCCATTGGTCTGCTCTCCCGCTGGGCGGTTACGGTGGCGGGCAGCTTCGAGGAGACCCGCTTCTATCTGCGCGGACGCCCGCTGGTGGTCACGGGAATGCCGATGCGGCGCGACTTGGCGGAGGCTGCCGCACAACGGCGCAACGGGAAACGGGATCCGGGCCAACTGACCTTGCTCGTGATGGGCGGCAGCCGTGGGGCGCATGCGCTCAATCAGACCGTGACGCGCGCGGTTTGCGAGTGCCACCGCCTGGGGCACAAGTTCCAGGTCATCCATCTCACAGGGCGCGCCGACGAGATTACGGTGCGCGGCGACTATCGCACGCACGGCGTCTCGGCCGAGGTGCTGGCCTTTACACGCGATATGGCCGCCATCTATGCCGCCGCCGATCTGGCCATCTGCCGCTCCGGCGCTTCGACCTGTGCGGAACTCTCCGCCTTCGGTGTGCCCGCGCTGCTCATTCCTTATCCGCACGCGGCGAACGATCACCAGACCGCGAACGCCCGCGCCATGGAGAAGGTCGGCGCCGCCGATGTCGTGCCCGAAAAGGACCTCAGCGATGACTGGCTGAAGGACTATATCGCGCAGTGCATTCTCGCCCCGAACCGTCTCGAACGCATGAGTGCGGCAACACGCCGCCGGGCCGCTGGGCAGGGCGCGTCGGCGCTCGCCGACCTGGTGGTGGAGGTGGGGCGCCGCGAGTTCGAACCGATGGCTGTCGCCTACTAAGCACGGGTATGGGGCCGTCGTTTAGCGAAGAGGCGCAAGAGGCGATGGCGGCCCGGCTGCTGGCATCGTCAGGGGCCGTCCACTTTGTCGGCATCGGGGGCGTCGGTATGGCCGGCCTCGCGTGGCATTTGCATCGACGTGGCCGCGGGGTCACCGGTACCGACGCAGTGGAAAGCCGCGTGACCGCCTGGCTGCGCACCGAGGGGGTTCCGGTGCGCATCGGCCATGGCGCCGTCGCGCTGCCCCAAGAAGCCGAATGGGTGATTCGTACGCCGGCGGTTGGCGATACCAATGAGGAGGTGCGTACGGCCCGCGCGCGTGGCATCCCCGTTTTGCCGCGCGGTTTCGTTCTGCCCGCGCTGCTCGACGCCTACCGCGGCATCGCCGTTGCTGGAACCCACGGCAAGACCACCACCAGCGCCCTTCTGCTGCACCTGATGCAGGAGGCTGGCCTGGGCCCGTCGGGTTGCATTGGCGGCGAGTTGGACGATACCGGCGCTGTGGCCCGTGCAGGGAGCGGAACCTGGTTCGTGGCCGAGGCGGACGAGAGCGATGGCACCTTGTCCCGCTACCGCCCCGAGATCGGGCTGGTGACGAATATCGAGTTCGACCACATGGACCATTTCCCGGACGAGGCGGCGTTCCGCGCCTGTTTCGAGCAATTCGCGTCGGCCACGCGCCGCCTGCTGGTGGTGCGGAGCGACGACGCCGTGGCCCGCGAGATCGGTGCGCTTGCGCCGCGTCTGCTCTGCCTCGGCGCCGAAAAAGGGGCAGACCTTTATATTGGTCGTGTCTGGAGCGATGCCGAAGGCTCCGATTTCGAGTTCGCCCCCCGCGGCGGCCCGGTGCAACGCCTGCGCGTGCCGCTGCCCGGCGTGCATAACGTCTGGAATGCGGCAGCGGCCGTGGGGATATCGCTCGAGTGTGGAGCCGCCCCCGAGGCGTTGGCCGAGGCGCTGCCGCGCTTTCGCAGTGTGCGCCGCCGCTACGAGATCGTCGTGGACAGTCCGCGCATCGCCGTGATTTCCGATTACGCCCATCATCCCACCGAGATTCGCGCCGTGCTCGATGCCGCGCGGCGGCGCGGGCGGCGACTGGTTGCCATCTATCAGCCCCACCGCTACACACGCACCCGCACCTTGGCCGGCGAGTTTCCTTCCAGCTTCGATGGGCTGGCGCATCTTGTTCTTGCCCCGGTCTATGCCGCCTCCGAGGCGCCCGTGGCGGGGGGCACCTCCCGCGATCTGATGGCTCGGTTCGATCCGCGGCGTCATGTGCCGGTGGAGTTGGCGGAGGACCTGGACGATGCCTGGGAGCGGGCACTTGCTTCGCTCCGCGACGGCGATATGCTGCTGGTGCTCGGCGCCGGCGATGTCGAGAGCCTGGCCCAGCGGGCGCGGGAGCGGTGGTCCGTTGCCGGCAATAAGGAGGTGGGTAGTGAGGCGGTTTAAGCGAGTGGGGGTTTTGATGGGAGGTCCCTCCGCGGAGCGCGACGTTTCTTTGCGGTCCGGTGCCGCGGTCGCGACCGGTCTGCGCACGGCGGGCTATGAAGTTGTGGAGGTGGACGTGACGGACACGCGCCTCGAGTTGCCGCCGGGCATTGAGGCGGTCTTCATTGCACTGCACGGCACGTTTGGCGAAGACGGCGGCGTGCAGCGCCAGCTCGTGGAGCTGGGCATTCCCTTCACCGGCGCCGACGAAGCGGCGAGCCGACTGGCGTTCGACAAAATTCGAAGCAAAGAGCGGTTCGCCGAGGCGGGCATTCCAACCCCGGCGTTCGAGGTCGTGACACGGGGCGGGCGGCGAAGCCTGCCGTTACCTGTTGTCGTGAAACCCTCGCGCCAGGGCTCCAGCATCGGCATTCATCGTGTCGAGACCGAGTCAGAGTGGGAGGATTGCATGGAGGATGCCCTGCGGTATGACGACGAGGTGCTCGTGGAGGCGTACATCGCCGGGCGGGAATTGACCGTGGGCGTGGTGGTGGAGCGCATCCTGCCGGTGCTCGAGATTCGGGCGCCCGGCGGAAACTACGATTATCGCGCCAAGTACACCACCGGGTTGACCGAGTATCTGGTGCCCGCGCCAGTCTCCGACGCTGTCCGCGTGGACGCGCAGCGTCTGGCGCGGGCCGTCTTCGACTGCCTCGGCTGCCGGGGCCTGGCTCGTGTTGACTTTCGACTCGATGCCCATGGCCATCTCTTCGTGCTGGAACTGAACAGCATTCCTGGTTTCACTGAAACCAGCCTGCTCCCCAAGGCGGCCCGCGCCGACGGCCTCGATTTTCCCTCCCTTTGTCGTGACATCCTGGAGACAGCCTCTCTATAATCCGGGCCGAAGCGGAACTGTCCGGTGCTTCAAGAATTTTGTGCTCGCCAGAACGGGGGCGGTCTGGCTATAGAAACTGTATATTGTGGTTTTAAGAATCAAGGTTCCCTAGATGTGGTATGATGACCCGTTTGTAAAATTCAAGAATACGAAGAGAAATCGGCGCACTTCACGCGGTCGAAAGTCCGTCTTGATGGTGAATGCCCGCCTTGCGGAGCAGCGGCGCGACCGTGCTCATCGCTTCGTCGCGGTCACGGTGATCACCCTGGCCTTGGCGGGCGGTACATGGTTGACGGCGCAGGCCGCGCGGGTGGTGGGGCGGCACGCCTTCACGGAGAACGAGCGCTTCACGATCCGGCATCTGGACTTCACCGCTGACTCGCGGGTGATTCCCGAACGGCTGATTCGGGAGTGGGCCGAATATCGGGACGCGACGGGCGAGAGGGTGCGGGTGAGCGAAGGGCAGAACCTCTTCGCCGTCGATCTGGCCGCGGTCCGCGAGTCGATCCTCCAGCAGTTTGCGGTTCAGGATGCCGTGGTGACGCGGCGCTTGCCCGACACGTTGGCGATTCACGTGATCCGTCGCGTGCCGATCGCCCGGCTGGGCCCCGCCACGCTGCCCTTCACCTTCGATGTAGACCGCGAGGGTTACCTGGTGGGGCGCAGCGGCACGACCTCCGCCGGACTGCCGCGCATCATCGGCCTCGATCCCAGTGCGCCGCGCGCGCAGGGGCGCTTGATGGACCCCATGGCGATTGAGGCGTTGCGTCTGCTCTATCTCTGCGACAGTTCCAATGAGCTGGCCAAGTGGATCCGCGTCGAGACCATTGGCGTGGGGCACCCCGACTACTTGCAGCTCGAACTGCATTCCGGCGAATATGTTATGTTTGGCCCCGAGAACATGAAGGAACGCCTGGCCAAGCTTGCGAGTATTCTCGAAGACGCCGCCGCGCGGGGCGAACGACTCAAGACCGTGAACCTGACGGTTGACCGCAATATCCCTTTCATTCCGCAATCCTGATCGTTTCGGTCCGCCATGAATCTGCCTCCTGTCGTCGCTCTCGAAATTGGAACCAGCAAGGTTCGTGTGCTGGTGGGCGAGACCCGTGAAGACGGGCAGATCATGATCACCGGGCTGGGCGAAGTGCCTTCGCGCGGAATCCGCAAGGCGGAGGTGGTCGACCTGGAAATGGCGGTGGCCTGCGTGAAGAGCGCATTGCGGGCCGCGGAGGAGAGCTCGCAGGTGAGCATCTCCGAAGTGCACCTGGTCGTGACAGGTGGGCACATCGAGGCGTTGGTGAACCGCGGCGGAATTCCCGTGCTGCAACCGGACCGCGAGATTACCGACGAGGACATGGAGCATGCGATGGACACGGCCCGCGCGTGCAGCCTCGCGAATGACCGCGCGGTGATGCATACGATCACGCAGCGCTATCTGATCGACGAGCACCACAGCGTGCTGAACCCGGAAGGCATGGAGGGCGCCAAGCTCTCGGTGGATATGCTGATTCTGCACGGCCTGCGTGGGCGCCTGCGCAATACCGTGAAAGTTGTGCGTAGTGTGCCGCTGGAGGTGTACGACGTGGCGTTCGGCGGTCTCTGTTCGGCGCTGGCCGTGCTGAGCCCCACCTTAAAAGAGCGCGGTGTGCTGGTCATCGATTTCGGCGGCGGCACGACCGATTACCTGGTCTATGCACAAGGCTCCATTGCCTGGGCGGGTTCGCTTGCCCTGGGCGGGGATCACGTCACCAACGACATCGCCACGGGGCTCGGGTTGACCCTCTCGGAGGCGGAGCAGGTGAAGGAGTTATATGGAAGTGCCCAGGCCGACTACTCGTTGCGCGGTCAGAAGGTAGCCGTGCCATCCGATGTGGGGGGCGGCGATCGATTTGTCTCGTTGCACGACCTGCGCACGATCGCGCATTTGCGCGTGGAAGAGATTCTCTGCATGATCCGCGACGAACTGGTGCAGCAGGACCTGCTGCATCATCTTGGCGCTGGCATTGTGATTTGTGGCGGCGGTGCGCGCCTGAGCGATATCGATCGGCTGACCGGTCGGCTCTTCGACACTGTCTGCCGGATCGGCAAGCCGCGCCAGTTCAGCGGGTCCGCCGCGGTCTCGTCCGGCCCCGAGTATGCAGCCACGGCAGGCATGGTGCGCTATGCGATTTCCGCCATGCAGCGCTCCGCGCAGTCCGCAGGCAGTCTGCGCGATATGTTTCGCGCCATCTTCAAAGGCAGGTAGACGTGGACCCTTTTGCGATCGGCGACCAACTCTCCCCGCTTACCCCCGAACGCCCCGAGGTGCTGCTTGCGGGCATCGGTGGCGGCGGCTGCCACGCGTTGATGCGGATGACGCGTTTCTGGCTGGATGGCCCACAGACGCTCGGGATCGATTCGGATCGACAAGCGCTGGAGGCCTGTTCCCTGCCGGAAACGCTGCTGGTTGGCGAGTCTTCGGCCAAGGGCAAAGGTGCGGGTGGCGACCTGGCGGCGGGGCGCATGGCGCTGGAGGAAAACGTGGACCGGCTGCGCGACCGGCTGAGCTGCACGGATGTCCTTTTTCTGGTGGTGACGCTGGGCGGCGGCACCGGCACCGGGGCCGCACCGTTGCTGGCCGAGGCGGCCAAAGAGATGGGCGCGCTCGTGGTCGTTTTTGCCGCGCTTCCTTTTTCGTTCGAGGGCGAACAGCGACAGAAGCAGGCGCGCCTGGGACTGCGCGATCTGCGCGAGCGGTCCGATGCCCTGGTGGTGCTGCCGAACGATCGGTTGCTGGAGGACGAGAACCGGGCAGAGACGTTTGTGCAGAGTTTTGCACAGTCGGATCACATGGTGGGCGTGGGTGTCCGTGCGCTCTGGAAGTTGGTCACCTCGCCCGGTCTCATTAACGTCGGCTTCTCCGATCTGCGCCGGATCATCGAGCATACGGATGGCACGTGTTCGTTCGGATACGGTGCAGGCGAAGGGCCGCTGCGCGTGGAGCAGGCCATGCAGGAGTTGTTGAGTAACGCGCTGACCGACCGCGGTGCGCATCTCGCCAAGTGCAGCGGCATGCTGGTCAATATTCTCGGTGGGGAAGACCTGCGCATTGCTGAGGTGCAGGGCATTATGACGCAATTGAAAGGGCTGGCCCGGGACGGGTGCGACATTGTGATGGGGGTTACGACTGAAAAAAGCATGGCGAACGAGGTCTATGTGACGATTCTCTCCGCCGAGGAATGGTTGCCGGCGGAAGAGGGCGAAACGGAGGCCGCGCCGACGGAGGCCGGCGAGGCATCAGCGGAAGGGCGGACGGCGGGGCGGCGCGAGCGGAAACGGCGCAGTCGAGGCCCGCGTATTGAGCAGGGTCGCTTCGATCTGGAAGGCCGTGGCAAAGGCCGCTTCAAGGGGGTGGAACCCACTCTTTATCGTGGGCAGGACCTGGATGTGCCCACATTCATCCGGAAGAACATCAAGATCTCGATCGAGAAATAGCGGCGAGGCACAGGGCGGCGATCGATCACCCCAGGATGCGGCGCGATTCGTTCAGGAAGATCCCCTTCAAGTTCATCTTGAGGGTCTCCGGATTATCGCAGCGGGTGATGCCGTCTTCCTCGGTAATGATACCCTCGTGGATCAGATGGTAGATACACTGCGTGAACGTCTGCATGCCGTCTTCGGCACCGGTCTCCACGGCTGCGCCGAGCAGTTCGAGATTGTTCTTTTCGATGAGTTTCCGGACCGTGCCGTTGTTCACCATGATTTCCAGCGCCGGAACCACGCCGCCACCGACCGCGGGAATCAGGCGCTGACAGATGACGGCACGGATATTGGCGGCGAGGCTCATCCGAATCTGCTCCCGCTCGCTGGCCGGGAAGAAATCGAGAATCCGGTTGATGGACTGGCTGGCATTGCCGGTGTGCAGCGTGCTCATGAACAAGTGGCCGGTCTCCGCGGCGGCAAGTGCGGCCATAAAACTCTCCGAGTCGCGCATCTCGCCAATCAGGATCACGTCCGGGTCCTGTCGCAATACGTGTTTCAGGGCACTCTTAAAGGAGTGGGTGTCCAGCCCGACTTCGCGCTGGCTGATGATGCACTGTTTGTCCTCGAAGACGTATTCGATCGGATCCTCGACCGTGATGATGCGGCGCTTCATCGTCTCATTCATGTGATTGATGAGGGCCGCGAGCGTGGTCGATTTTCCGCTCCCCGTCGTGCCGCAGACCAGGATGATGCCGTTCGGCGCCAATGCCAGGTCGCAGAGCTGCGGCGGCAGGTTGAGGTCGTCGAAGGTGGGAATCAAGGTCTTGACGTGCCGCGCCGCAATTGTGGGAAGGCCGTGGCTGTGAAAGACGTTCACGCGGAACCGGCCGACCCCTGGCTCGTCGTGGGAGAGGTCAGCTTCGTTCTCGGCCAGATAGCGTTCCTTGATGTGCGGCGGCAACATCTCGTCGATGACCTGGTTCATCTCCTCCAGCGATATTTTCCGCTGGCCCACCGGCTTGAGGGTGCCATGAACCCGGAATGCCGGCGGGTAGTTCGTCTTGAGATGAATGTCGGAGGCGCTGTTATTAACGCCGTACTCTAAAAGTTCGCGCAGAAGGGACATAGGTATTTCGACGTCTTGGTGATCTGATGGATTTTGCCGCAGAGAGATTCGGGCATATCCAGAAACTTCATCCAGAGCCGGTATAGGCCCGACTCCTCCTCGAACTGGCAATTCACCACGAGGCAGGTACAGGTGAACTGTTCCGGTTCCGTGCCGTTCATGGGAATCTCCATGGTGAACTCCATGAGTTCGTAGAGCGGCACTTCGCGGCGGTTATAAATCTGGATACCCAGCGGGCACAATCTGAAACTATTGGGTTGGGGAAGGGCCTGTCCGTCGCCGTGAAAGACATAAACTGGTTTTTGTGGCGCCGTGAGGCTTTCGTCTATGAACGTCATGTATCGATCACCATCCTGACTACTGCCGGGAGGATGCCTCCCCGAACCCGTAAGACCCGCAAACAAGATGAAGCTAACACGCAGGTGTAGGGGTGTCAAATGAGGGAAAGGAGGATGCGGGCAGGTGTTCGGGGTTCAGTGTTCGGCGCACTTTGATAAGGCTTTCTTGAAAAGCGGCCTCAAGGCCCGGGTTTACTCCCTGGCAGCCCTCGGCAACGGCTTCGGCCCAGGCGGCATAGCGGGTCATGCGCGCCTCGGACCAGTCGGGCGGCGGGTGCCTGGCCATATCGGCGAGGTTGCAGGCCATGTCGGCGAGCTTCAACTGACGTGCCGCCTCGGACATGCGGGGCGCCATTTCGATGCGCCGCTGTTTCCGTTCAGCCTTGGGTAAGGACTTGTCGTCGGTCACTTCTTCGACCAACAGGCGTACCGCACGCCCGAATCGCTTTTCGATTTCGTCGCCGGTCGTGGCGGTGTCTTCGATCGTGTCGTGCAGCAATGCAGCCGCCAGCCATTCGGGATCACGGATCTGGCCGCGGACGGCGAGCAGGGCCGCGACCTGGATCGGGTGATTGACATACGGGGTGTCCTTGGGAGCCTTGCGGCGCTGCGCGGTGTGTCGCTCGGCGGCAAACGCAGCGGCCTCGAGCAGAAGCGCAGGTCCATTGTCGATTCTGTCGTTCATGTCTGAGGTCTCGCGCCGATCCGTTGCCACGCCAGGGCTACCGCTTCCTCCGGTGTGCTGGCCACGTGAATGCCTGGATCCTCCCGGTCCCCGCGAAAGAGGCGCCAGGTGTGCAAGCCGACCACCGGAATGCCGAGCCGCAAAGCAAAGGCAATTTCGGAGAGCGTTCCATATTCGCCATGCACCGCGATGACCGCCGTGCAGCTTTGGACGAGGATCATATTCCGAAACGGGCCGAGCCCGGTCGGCAACGGAATCTCTACGAAAGGGTTCGCGGCGGCCGCATCGTCGCCGGGGAGAAACCCGATCGTACACCCGCCCGCCTCGCGCGCGCCGCGCGCCGCAGCCTGCATCATGCCGTCGAGACCGCCGCAGACGAGAATCGCCCCGCGCCGAGCGATCTCCGCACCGACTGCATAGCCCTCCGCGGCTTCTTCGGCTCCGCAGCGGTTCGGGCCGAGCACACCGATGCGGATGGGGGCTGGAGATGAGGCCGGCATGACGATCAGGGATACATGCGGCCCAGCAGGCGGGGGAAGGGAATGGTTTCGCGGACATGCTTGAGACCACAGATCCAGGCGACGGTCCGTTCGATGCCGAGCCCGAAGCCGCCGTGCGGCACCGACCCGTATCGGCGCAGATCGAGATACCACTCGTACGGTGTGGGGTCCATGCCCTCTTCGGCCATGCGCGCCTGGAGCAGGTCGAGTTGGTCTTCGCGCACACTGCCGCCGACGATTTCGCCATAGCCCTCGGGCGCGAGAAGGTCGAGATTGAGCACCACGCGCGGGTCGTGGGGGTCAGTCTTCATATAAAAGGCCTTGGCTTCGCGGGGATAGTGCGTGATGAAGAGCGGGCGATCGAAGCGCCCGGCAAGGACGGTTTCTTCGTCGCCTCCGAAATCGCGGCCCCAGGGAAAGGTGCGCGCGGCCTCGATATGAGCGGGGCGATTGGAGAGATCGGTTTCGA
Organism: Kiritimatiellia bacterium; assembly: GCA_007132345.1. Classification (GTDB taxonomy): domain Bacteria; phylum Verrucomicrobiota; class Kiritimatiellia; order SLOV01; family SLOV01; genus SLOV01. The sequence goes on along the minus strand of SLOV01000087.1, from coordinate 34,991 downwards.
TGTCGCGGATTGCATCGCGGAGGGCGCGAATCTCGGCGTCCAGCTTGTCGATCTTCCACGCCTTGCGGGCGGCCGCACGTTCCGCTTCTAACGCGGTCAATCGTTGGGCATCGGATTCGAGGCGGGCGCGGTCCGCTTCCAGGCCCTGCATCAGAGCCTCATGGGTTTCGTCGCTGCGCAGCAGGTCGACCGCCTCGCTGTATGTCATGCGGGCGAACGGGGTCTGCACGCGTTCCAGGGCGGCGGGGTCGCGGCCCAACGCAATCAGGTCCTCCCGGTGGTCGCGCAGCGCGGCCCCGATCATGGCGCAGACGAGGCCCTCCGTGTGAGAGGTCAGGGTGTCGAGGTCCGCAAAAGCGATCTCCGGCTCGATCATCCAGAATTCCAGCAGGTGCCTGCGGGTTTTTGACTTCTCGGCACGGAACGTGGGGCCGAAGCAATAGACGTTGCCCAACGCCATGCAGGCGCTTTCGAGATACAACTGGCCGGTTTGCGCGAGATAGACGGTCTCACCGAAGTAGTCGACGGGGAATAGGGTGCCCGCTCCTTCCGCGGCGCCGGGCGTCAGGATGGGGGTGTCGATGAGCGTGAAGCCGCGCTGATCGAAATAGTCGCGGGCGGCGCGAATCAGGGTGTGGCGAATGCGGAGGATCAGGCTTTGTCGGTTCGTGCGCAGCCAGAGGTGGCGGTGGTTGAGCAGGAAATCCACGCCGTGCGCTTTCCTTGCAATGGGATAGTTCTCGGCGATCTGGATGGGTGCGATTTCCGTCACGGCAATCTCGCAGCCGCCGGGGGCCCGCTCGTCGATGCGTACCACACCGGAGAGCTCCAGGGATGACTCAAGGCCGAGCGGCGCGGCCGCTGCAAAGGCTTCCGCCTGTGCGGCTTCCACCACGCACTGGCAGACTCCAGTGCCGTCCCGAACGAGTAGAAAAGCGACCTTTCCCCCGCTGCGCTGCCCCGCGATCCAGCCACGGATTCGGACGGACTGGTCGGCGTGTTCCTTCAGCGTTTGAATGGAGGTGTGCATGGGTCGATTGCCTTTTCGGGGGTTGTAACACGTTTATCGGTTGGCAACATCGCCTTTCTTCGGCGCTTGCCACCCTTTGTATTCCCTTCGTACAGTATCGATGGAGAGCAGGCGGGCGCCTCTGCCCGGTGCGAAGGTCGGCGAAGAGACGTTCCAGAAAGTCATCAAGCGGATGAGCAAAAAGATTACATGGATTGTGGCCCTGCTTGTGGGCGTGGCTGGGCTTCTGCATGCGCAGGAAATGGACGAAGCCCTGCGCGGCCGGGACCTTTCGCGGGTCTTGAGCCTGTTGCAGCCGACCGCATCAGAACCGGAAGCTGATGCGGAAGCTGCCGCCGAGGGGGTGCCGGAGCCAGAAATGGCGGACCTCCCGGCAGTGGAGGCCCCGCGCGTGGAGCAACCCGAACCCACGCGGCCCTTGGCGCCGGTGCGCGTCGAGCCCATTGAACTCGAGGAGGGCGTTCCCGAGTTACTGCCGGAACCCGAGCCTGCACCTGTCGCCCCCCATCGGGTCACGGTGGTGGCGCCGGATGGCTCCGTGCGTGAAGCGCAGCCGACCCCCTCGCTGGTCGTGCCTATGCCCGCGGTGGTGCCTGCCGTGAGTGAGGCCCCGTCCCCATCCGGGGCTCCGGCACAAGTCGGCGCGAGGCCGATCCTGACGCGTGTTCCCAAGGTTGCCCCACCGCGGGCTGCGCAGACGGCAACGGCGCCGCCGCCCCGCATGCCGCGCCCGGAGCCTGCCTCGATGGAGTTGGATGATGTCGAGGACGATCTGGCCCTGCATGGTGACGATGGAGATGAACCCCTGCTTCCGGAGCAAGAGGCCAGAGCCCGCGCCGCGGGCCTGTTGTCGGAACTGATGGTGCCCGGCATCGAGGAAGCCGTGCCACCGGATGAAGAACCCCCAGAGACTGCGCCTGGCGTTGGCGAAGTTGGCGAGGCGGAACCGACGGACCCTGGGGAGGAGCCCTCGCAGCCATTGGGGCTTCTGGATCAGCTCGCAGGACGGTTGACGGAAATCAGCCAACCCGCCGAGGCCGCCGCGCCGGAACAGGTTGAGGCGCCTCCGCCGGAACCGCCGCAACCTCGCGACCCGTCCACCGATCCCAGGGACGAACGGATTGACCAGATTCGTGTCGAGTTGGACAGCCTGCTCCGCGCCACGCGCATCGATGTAGGACTGCCTGCCGAAGCGCCGGGATTCGCCGCAACGCCTGACCCCGGCGGCTGGCGTTATAGTGGCCAGTGGCGGAGCGGGAAGATGGACGGCGTGGGAACCCTGAGCTATGCCGATGGCTGGAGTTTTACGGGCGACTGGCGCGACGGGCGCATCAGCGGAAGCGGTGTCCTCCGTTTTCCTGATGGCAGCGTGTATGACGGCGAATGGGCGGATGGCCGAATGGACGGCTTTGGCGTCTTCACGTTTCCCGATGGTTGGCGCTATGTGGGGCAGTGGCGGGCTGGCCGCATGCACGGCACTGGCGAATTGATCCACCCGCAGTCACCTGGCTCTTCCACGCTCTGAGACAGAAATGCCCCGCTTCAGGCTCTATGGTATTCTCCCCATCTTGTGGCTGTTCGCTATTCTCCCCGCGGCACGTTCGGATATTGCCTACGAAGAGCAAGTGCGCTTTACGAGCCCGGAAGGCACGTTCACCAATCGGTTTGCACTGACGGTTGGGAAAACAGGCGTGCGGGTCGAAGAGGAAGGGCCGCGCACCCTCGTCTTCTCCGCGGACGCCGGTGAATTACGTTTGCTGGATCGGGAGACGGGCCGTGTCTCCGATCTCTCCGAGCTGGCCGCCGGCGCGCGTTTCGTGCAGTTGCGCGAAAGCATGGAGCGGCTGGCACGCGTGCTCCGTCATCTGCCCGAAGAGACGGCTGCACCGCTGCGCGCTGAAGCCATCGAATTGCGCCGGGCCTTGCGCGACACCATGCGTGGCGTCCTGCCCTGGAGCCCCGGCCTGGGCCGCGTTGCGGACTTTGATCAATGGGAAGAAGAGGAAAAGACGCAGGAGCGGTTTGGCTTTCAACTACGCCATTTTGTGCGCGAGAGCGAGACGGAGGCCGGTCGGCGGGAAATCCTGCTGCTGGACGAAGAGGCCTTGCCCCTCGATCCCGGCCTTCTGGATCTGCTCGACGCGATGGAGAACGCCTGGATGTCGGTGTTGGCCGGCGAAGAGGACCCGATGCTCGCTCCCGGCGAGCGCGAAACGAGCCCGGGCTTTGTTGTCGAGGAACGGGACGTTCGCGATGGGCGCCTGCTCTGGGAGGTGCGGCGCACGATCCCGCGCGAGGTCGAAGCGGATCCGAACCGATACCGGCTACCGGGCCATCCTTAATAGCTGTATTCGCTACCGCCGATAAATTCGCGCAGCAGCGAACGGGCCGGCACGATGCTGTCGTCCTCGACCGGAGTCAGCGACTCCAGCATTTCGAAGACGCGCTTGGCGCGAATGTAGGCATCCTGCCGTTTCGGTTCGTTCTTCAACTCCTCCATCGCGGCGGGGAAATAGTGGAACAGCTTGTGTTTCAGGATCGGCAGTTCGTAGGGCAGGGCGCTGTTCACGAGATAGTCGACCGTGCCAATGAACGGAATGATGTTCTGCAGCTCGCTGCGCCGCACGTAGTGCCAGTGGGTGAGGGTCTGCATCGGCTGGAGGTTGCGGTGCCAACTGTCGCGGATCATACGGCGTAGGAGGCGGTTGTCCGCCCAGCGCATGAACTGGCCCTGCTCGTTGCGCACCTGGCCGAGGGTCTCGATGTAGAGCCGGAACTTCTTCTCGCGCGGGATGCTGCGGGTCATATCGTCGTAGAGCCCGTGCAGGCTGTCGATCAGCAGGAGTTCGTCCTTCGCAAGGCTCATCTCGTGCACGTCGAGCTGGCGCGTGCCGGTCTTGAAGTCGTAGTTAGGCGTGCGGATCGTCTTCCCGGCCAGCAGCGCTTCGAGATGTTCGTTGATCAGCGCCAGGTCGAGCGCCTGCGGCGTTTCGTAATCGTAATCCCCGAACTCGTCTTTCGGGTGCATTTCGAGGTCGAAAAAGTAATGATCCACATTCAAGGTGCGGAGCTTCATCCCGGCCTCGGCCAGGCGCTCGCTTGCCTTGATGGTGGTGGTGGTTTTGCTCGAGGAGGAGGGGCCGGCAATGATCACCATGCGGATGTCGGGCATGCGCTCGATCATGGCCTCGGCGCCTTGCGCCACTTCGGCGGAATAGCGTTCTTCGCAGGCGGCGATCAGTTCGGGAAGCCTTCCCTTGGCGATGATGCGGTTCAGCCCCTCGACCGTGTCGCAGCCGTGCGCCATGTTCCAGCGGAGTACTTCGTAGATCTTCTTGTACGGGATGTTATCGGTGGCCTCGACGATCTTCTCCCGGCTCTGGCGCGCCTTGGCCCGTTCGTGGCGATAGATGATGTATGCCCGCGACGTTCTGGCATGGCCCTCCTCCACGAGCACCTTTTCGACGATGTCCTGAATGTCCTCAACCGTGGGGATCGATTTCGGATGATAGGTGGCGACCAGCATGCGCTCCACGCTCTGCGCCAGTTCCTCGGCGATGTCGCGGTCCGAACCGCCGACGGCGGCCGCCGCCTTGAAAATTGCCGTGGCAATGCGGTCCCGGTCATATTCGACGGTATTGCCGTCGCGTTTAATGATCTGCCGGATGGGGCAATCGTTCGAAGTCGTAGAACTCATGGGTGAATCTCCTTGCAAGTACTCTGCTCACGGTCGCCAGCCTACCCAAGGGCGGCAGGGGGAACAAGGCGAACCTTGCGAATCAAGCGTGCAGGGTCTTGAGCACCGGAAAGTCCCTCCGATACGCGCGCAACCTCTGTAGATCGAGTATGGCCGAGAGAATGCCGGGTCGGTCGTCCAGCGCGGCAACGGTTTCTCCCCATGGGCCGATCAGGCGTGTCCCGCCCGCGTAGTCCTGGTGCGGATCGTTCCCGCAACGATTGACCCCAAGCACAAAGGCCTGATTCTCGATGGCGCGCGCCGTCAGGAGCGCTATCCAGTGGTCGTGCCGTTGCGCCGGCCAGTTCGCGATGACGACCATGAGTTCCGCCCCGCGCGCCGCGGCCTCGCGAAAATCCTCCGGGAAACGCAGGTCGTAACAGATGTGCAAGGACAGCTTCAAATCCGGTCGTTCACAAACACAAGCTGACGTCCCCGCTGCAAAGGCCCCCTCCTCATTCGCAAGGGGAAAGAGATGTCGTTTCCGGTAATCGGCGACCTCCGCCCCGTCCGGGCCGACCAGCACCGCTGCATTGGCATACGTCCCGTCCTCAAGCTTCCGGGCCAGCCCGCCAACCACCCAGCAGCGCGACTCGGCGGCGAGTTCGCCGATGAACTGGGCCGCCTGAACCCCCGGCTCAGCGGCTGAGAGGTGTGCCTGCATCGAGAACCCGGTGCCGAACAGTTCAGGCAGAACAACGAGCGCGCCGGGCGGGACCGGATTCGTTTCGAGCATGCCACGCACGCGCAGGGCATTTTCCTCGAACTGCTCCCACACGATATTGGTTTGAAGGGCGGTCAGGTGCATGGGTTCAACGTCTCAAAATCAGAGATCGGGCTTCCGTGCCGGATGATATCTAACCAGCATCGCGAAGGTCTATGCAACCTGCAACAGAAACTCGACCTTCACCGCTTCGTACGGGAAGACGATCCTGCCATCGTCAGTGCGCTCAATAAGACCTGCGTTCAGCAAGGCGGTCACGTCACCGTGCACTGCTTTGACATCTCGTTCCGCGCGTCGAGCTGTCTCGCGAATGGAAATCGGGCCAGCGCCGCACAATGCTTTGAGCAACTGCCATCGCTTTGCGGTAAGCACTTGCCATAGCAGTTCGGGAGTCGTGAAACTAATGCGCGCAGGCTTTTGGGCTGTGCTCGTCTTTGAAGCCTGCACAAAGTCCGCCATCGAATCGTCGGCGGCACGCACATCAAGCGTTACGGTCTTCATCATTCCACCTCTCTATATCTCGCTGAAAGTCGGCTTCAGCCACTCGCCGGTAACCGCCCCAAAAGCAACTTCTGATCTTGCGACTTATCCGGGGCGGTGATCAGACGGGTGGACAGGCGGCTGGGAATTTGCTGGTGCCCGTAATAGGTGCCGCTGAGAGGTGCGATATCGTCCGGCGTCAGGCCGGCGGCGGCGGCGATGGCATGATGATCACAGAAGGTGCCGTTGGTCGGGTCCAGTCCGATCCAGCCCGCTCCGGGCAGGTACGCTTCCACCCATGCGTGCAGGTCGTCATCGGCGCCGCGTTCGTTTTCGACTTGAGCCTTCCATAGAAAGCCGCTCACCAAGCGCGCCGCCACGCCGTTCTGGCGAAGGGCTTCGAGCATCAGCGCTGTAAAATCGCGACAGGTTCCTTTCATCCGCGCCAGCAATTCCCGGGGCGGCAACGGCGGCCCTTCGTCGCGTCGCTCGTAGACGATCTGCTCGTGCATCCATCGAACCATGGTCATCAGCGTTTCCACCGTGGGCCGGTCGGCTGCCGGCGCCAGCGGAGCGGGCAGATGGATCGAAGGTCCCCCCGTTAAATAGGTCTGTAGTTGGATCAGTTCGGTATCTGAATAGCGCGGAGGAATGTTTGTCCCGTGACTGTCGAGCAGGAAATGCAGCGCATTGCGCGATGTAACCTCGAGTGATGCGCGGAGTGCGATGTCAAAGGCGTTGGTGTCGGCGGGAAAAAAACAGTAGGCGGTTTCGTTGTCAAACAAGTCGCGCCGGAACTGGATATCCGCGCCGCCACCGCAATGGAATTGCAAATCGAGCACCCGCACGAACATGTCGCGGCGCGGGAAGACGCGTATGACATGGGGTGAAAGGGAAACTTCGGCGCCGTATTGGTAGGCAGCGTGATAGTCGATGTGAATAATCATGGCTGCAGTGTAGCATGGAAGTGATGTGGCAACCATAGAACTTTCCGGGTGCATGCCTACTGCCTGACTCAGTCATGATTAACGGGCGGGGCTCGGCCTGGATAGCGAAAGCTCTTCCTTATAGAGATGTGCCGTGTCGGAGAGGCACAGGCACCTGGGCGCGGTGTAGTCGTCTGGATGGTTCTCAAACTCGATGACCGTCACGCCCGTGTGCGTGATGGAGAACCCTGCCCAGAAGATATGTGGCGATATCGCCAGCAGATGCGATAGCCAGATGCTGCCGAATCCCCAATGGCAGAACACCGCCACGCGGTCGTCGTTCGCTGCCGAAACGCGGTACACGTTTCCTTCTCGAACATAACCGAGTCGCGCGAGAAATTCGTCTGAGCAGTCGACAATACGCTCATACCCCTTCTTGCCGTCGACAGCCTTGAAGCAGTCCGCCTCATACCACCGGTCGCCGAGTGGCAGGACATCCTCGCTTCGCAGCTTCGTGTTCTGCACATCGAAAATCCAGGCCAGGTACCCGTTCTGGTTGGGTACGGCAAAATCTCGCCATGTATGGTTCTCGCTTGTCCAGTCTTCCACGGTATAGGGAAGCCCGAGCAGATCGCAGGTCGGTTGTGCCGTCTCCCGGGCACGCCCATTCGGTGATGTGAAGATCTTCTGGAGGCCATGCACGGAGAGGCGTTTGGCCAGTGCAGCCGCCTGCATCCGGCCCTTCTCGGTCAGCGTGTCCGGTTCGTATATCGGGTCACCGTGTCGAACGATGTATAACAACAAGATCTTGCTCCTGAAACAATGTGCGTACTACGCGGAACGAGTCAATCGGTCGAATATCATCCACGGGCGAGGTATCGCAAGAGAACAAAGCGCAGCGTATGGCGTGGATTTCGGTCTTGTAGAGGTAGGTCTACTGGAGTCGGTGGGGGTTCCTGGTGGGCATTTGCCATCTTTGGCGGCGTTCGAAGAGATTCGAGTGTACGAGTAGGTGTACGAGTACGGTGAGCCATGGCCGCCCGAGAAACGCACAGGTGCTCATGGTCGAATGCCCAATTCCTTGCAAAGCGTCGTGCGTCTCGGTCTGGACCGCAAAGAAGCCGGCAAACGGGGAAATTCGGGCAACCGCATATGGCGCATCGGCGGACACGGCCTGCTGAACTTCGCCATGCCGCAGAAGCTGTTCATTCAAACCTGGCCGAACTCCGCTTGTTCCGCTCCGATGCAGCCGACTCGGTATCAAGTAGCTGCAAACTTTTCTGGCTCAAGCGCGATGTCAGGAAATGCTTTTCTTAAAGGTCTGTCAAACGTGACCAGACCCACAACCAATTGTTTAGCCAGGGCGACATATTCAGCATCATAGGCTGTAACAGAGCTAAGCGAAGTGAGTTTCAGCACGGCATCGGAAGGCACAGCATACTCTCTGTCCCGCCATAGCGCCTCGGCCTTCTCCATAGTGCTATTGGCCTGCACAAGTGACATGCCTTCATGACGCATATAGAGCGTCAGGATGTTACGCATCTCGGATCGGCAGATCAGCGGAACAGCCCACTCCGGATCTTTCAGCAGAATCCTCTCTGCCAATGCGCTCTTGTTGCCGGGAATAAGCAAGTAAGCGATCAGATTCGAATCGACCACGATCACGGCCGGCCCTTGGTCTTCGCCTCTATGATGAGGCGATCCGTCAGACTGCCCGGAAGGGAAGCGCGGTGCTGTCGTATCCCGGCCAGCATATCATCCGTGTTGACCCTTGTGGGCAAAACGGCGGTTTCCAGGCACGCAAGCGCTTCCTTGTTCAGGCTTCTTCGGTTTAGTTTCGCGCGATTCTTAAGGGCCACATGGACGGCCTGAGGTATGTTCTTCAGCGTTATGCTTTTCATATATCAACCATACCTCAACCATTATGGTTGTCAAGTCTCTCGTGCGCGGGAGAGGGCCTGCCCCGATCGGCGCTTTTCTGTCCGTCCATACAGAAGCCTGCATCTCTCCTTATAGTTTCCTCGCATAGATATAGCTGGTGAGGCATGGCACGCATGCCAGTAAGGGTGTAAACGCGATTACTGTGAATAGTCGCGTATTGCCCTCAAGGGGCAAAAAGAGTGTGACAATGCCAATGATCAGGATCGGGATGGACCATAGCATCAACTGCTTCGCGCTGTACGCATTGATGTTGTACCAGTTCGCTTCCGATTCGAACGACTTTTTGAACCGTGCGCCATACCAGCGATTCATTGGAATCTTATGCTTCAGTAGGGGAATGCTGATCAATATCATGACCACAGCGGCACATATGATCGTTAGTCCCAAGGCCCTTGCAGCAGTGTCCATGGTGATTCTCTTTGCAGAACGCTTGTGTATTGGCAACTGTGGCTGTCGAGGGGGTGAAAGGCAATACCTGAATGGAGGTCTCTGTCTGCTTCTGATGGGCCGGGCTCACGTCATGCGTTTTGCATGAAGTGGAAGATAGGTTCCATCGTGTGGAAGTTTTGTTCCATCGAATGGAACTTTTCTTCCATACCGTGGGTCAGGGGTCGGGCTGCAAGACTTCAGCCTGAACGGGTTGTTCGAAACGATCCAACTCATTGCCATCGATGTCCAGCGCGCGGACGTGACGGCGTTCGGGTTCGAGTACGACTTCGAAGAGGTGATGAACGGAGGCGGAGATGCGCAGGTAGTCGCGCTCCTCGGGTGTGGCGGGCGTGCGCAGATACACGCCCCACGCGCCGTCGCCCACGAAGACGATGCCGTCCGGGTGACGCTCGCCGCCCCGCAGGGGGTGCGTGACCTTGAAGGCATGGTCGTGATGCTCGAACGCGAGGCGTATCCCGGCCTCCTCGAAGAGGGGGATCCAATGCTCGCGAATCAGCCGGTTGGGCAAGTCGTCGAAATCACGTACCGAGGGATAGGCCGGCACGTGGTAGACGGGGAAGAGATGCGTGACCTGCCGCCGTGTGGCCAGGGTCTTTTCCAGCCAGGCACGTTGATCGCCGTCGATCGGGTTCGTGTGCAGGGTGTCGAGCAGGATCAGGGAGAGATAATCGCCCACGTCCAGCGCGGCATAACCCGGCTGGCCGGGCATGGCGAAGAGCCGGTAGAAGTAGGGCGAGACGCGCAGCCGCCAGGCGTCGCCGGGCTCGTAGTCGTCGTGATCGGGTAGGAAATGGCGGGTGACCTCGTGATTGCCGATCGTCACAACGGTCGGAATCATGCGGCCGTCCGGCGCGCGGAGGTGGTCATAAAACGAGGCAAAGTAGCGGAGCCACCGCCAGACCAGGTCCGCACGTCCGTCCGCATAGGCCAGGTCGCCGCCGATGACGACGAAATCGGGGTCGAGCGTGCCCGCTAAGGCGTTCATCTGGTCCATCCACTCCCCGTTGAGGTAGACGTCCCCGCCATTCACAAAACGGACGGGTCGCTCCAGGGTGTCGGGGAGGGTGCGAAAACGGTAGGTCGTTTCGTTGGCCTCGCGCCGGAATTCGTAGGTGGTGTCCGGTGCAAGGTCCTCTATTTCGACGGTGTGGATCGACAGATCGGTGTCGGGAAACGGTTCGCTCGTGCCAGAGACGCTACGCCATTCGTCTTCATCCGGGGCCCGCACCAGGATGACGGAGGGCTCTTTTGCATCCGCCGAGTGCCAGTGCACGGTCATGGTGGTGGACGGGTCGCGCTGCCAGGTCAGATAGACCGCTGGAGGGCGCGCCAGCGCGCCTTGCCGGTCAACGTAGGCAAAACGGTTCCGGCCCGCTTCCCATTCGCCGTCTGGGAGGAATTTGAACTCGTAGCTGCCCGTGCTCCATTTGAGGGTGTCCAAGTCTATTTCCCATACCCCATCGACTTTACGCATCTCGTGGTCGCGCTGCCAATCGGTACCGGAGTGACGAATGAGGACGGATTCCGCCTCGGGCTCGTCCAGAAAGCGAACGATCCCCTCCGGATGGAGCGGCGGTCGACGCTCACCGATGCTCAAGGGCGTTTCGGCGGCTGCGTGGCCGCATGAGAAAAGGGTGAGGAGAATGCAGAGGGTTTTTGTGATTTTCATTGCGTTACCCTATGCGCCGATCTGTGCCGGGGCAAGTGTGAAGGGGAATGGGGTGGATGAGGGCGGGTTCACGGGGGCTGCTTCGCCAAAGGCTTCCGCCGTCGCGCGGCGCTATGGCGGACAGGCCTAAGGGCAGGCGGGTGTCGGGTGAATCTATGGAGTTGATGGCCGGAGCGGCTCGGCTTCCCGAGCCGGAAGACTGGCCACAAGCGAGTTCGGATGGGCTCTGGGTGACGGGCAGTCGCTGCGCGACATGCCCATCCTCCATTCCTATTCTCAAGCAGGGCGTTGTCACGATTCGAGCAGTAGCGCGGCTTTGCGTAGAGCCGTGAGTGCGGCGCGGGCGTCGGTGACGGAGAGGCGACCGGCCAGCCGACGCATGAGTTCGGCGCGGGTCTGTGGCACGTCGGCCGCTTGCCAGACCTGCGTGGTGATGTCGTTGAGCATGTGGACCTCGCCGGTAGATGCGTCGTGAATCAGGGTGTTCGGGCCAATGGGCATGAAGGCGTGCGGGGCGCGGACGTAGCGCCGATGGGGCAGGTTCATCAGGTGCGCCAGGGGAGATAACGCGCGGCGACCGAGCCCGGCACCGCAGGTGAGCAGCCAGGGCAACGGGTTGCGTTCGTCGGGATGTTCACAAAGCCGATTGAATCGCTCGCGGGCGAGGTGGCGCATCAGCCGCCCGGCCCGGTTTGGGGGTGCGGTCCATTCCAGCCTTCGTTCGCACCAGGATTCGTAAGGGCCTGGCGGCGGGGCATCGAGAAAGAGCGGGGTGCCGAAGCAGTTGTGCGCCAGCCGCAGTGACCGGCTCACGACCGTGTGGATGCCCCCGGCCCTTGCCAGTTCGTCGGCCTCGCGCTGCTGTTCGGGGGTGAGGCGCGCGGCAAGGGCACCGACCTCAAAGAGGTCCCGAAGGAAGGGCGAATCGATGGGGTCCATGATGGCATGCAGGGCGTGGTGCAGGAAGAGGCCGACAGGGTCCAGCGTGTAGAGCCCGCGCGAATCGTGGATGCGCCGGTTCAAGAGCGTTGCGAGGAATGAATCCGGCAGCGGCGGCGTGGCGAGATTGTGGTGTAACTCGAAACCGATCCGTCCGCTCGGATCGTGCAGGGGCGCGAGGTGGTGATGCTCTGGTTCGGGCAGAGAGGCAGTGAAACCCGCCTTCAGCAAGACGTCGCGCGCCCGCTGCTGATCGGCCGCGGATTTTAAGAGGAGGTCCACATCGCGCATGGGTCGCTCGGCGGCCTCCCGATAAAGCAGGGGAAGGATTGCGAAGCCTTTGAGAAAGACGGGGTCCAGTTTCTTCTGCAGCAGGTGAAGGGCATTTTCGACAACTGTCTGCCGCAACACCGCCTGGCGGCCGGATTGGAAGTAGGCCAATTCCAGTTCGTGTTGTTGCTCATAGCGGAGCGTCGGACGTCCGGCAGGGTTCCGGCACCAGTGCCGCGCCAGAAGAGGGGTCAGTTGATGCTCTTCAAGCAGCGCGATCAGTCGCTCAGAATCGAGGGTGGCATTCTGCGAGGGAGCGGGGTCTTTCCCGTTCATCACGTTTGTGAGGCTCTGCAAAAGGAAGACGAGTTCAGGAGAGCGCATGCGGCGCCTCCGTTTCAAGGGCTTCTGTGATTTGCCGTTGTGCTTGGTGCAGATCCGAGTAGGGCAGGACGCGCGCGGGGATTTTCGAGAGGCGGGCAATGAGGGAGAGTCCGCGGTCGTCCCAGTCGAAGCCACCGAAGAGCTGCTGCACGAGGGCAAGGGCGCTCCAGCCTTCGGAGAGTTCATGAGAAGGCTTGGCGCCGACGGCGATGTATTGGGGAAAGACGATGAGCTTCAAATTGGCAAGCGGCATGTCGTGAAGGCCGGCGGATTCGGGGAGGAAGTAGCGAACGGGGCCGCGGACGGGGTCCTCATAAGTTGGCGCTTCCTCGTAGCACGGGAAGGAGCCCTGCTTGAGAGTTGCGGCTTTGGGGAAGGCGATGACGCGCTCCGCCTGAAAATCGAAGAGGATCAGGTCGTCGCCGAAGTAGCGGGCGCCGTTGCGGGCCAACCAGAGGGTGAGCGTGGACTTGCCGCTGCCGCGTTCGCCGGGAATGAGGATGCCGTGCCCATTCCATTCGACCAGGCCGGTATGCAGGACGAAGAGGGATCGCTGCAGGCGGGTGAAGAGATGGGTCACGAGGCTTTCGGTGGCAGGAACGATCTGACGCTCGTGTTGAATCGAGTAGATGGGCTGTTCGAAGGCGGTAAAGGTCCAACCGGAGTCGTCGTGGGTCTGGCGGATGTCGAGATGAAGGTGTGTTGCGTCGGGTGCGGCATCGGGTTCCACGCGGAAGAGACCAAAGACCGTATCCATAGCCTCCGCAAGCGGCGAGGAGGGAGGGGCCACGACTTTGAAATCGGGGCCGAGAAGCCAACAGTGCGGGTTCAGCGCTCCTCCGGCTCGATAGAGGGTTCTAGGATCCGGTCGCCTGCGCCTTGGCCTCTGTGGGGGCCAGCGTTACGATCAGTGGCAAAGCCAGGCCCACCATGGCACCGATGCGCAGAACGGCGCGGCGGGTCACGGTCGTGCGTTGCCTGGGGGGCGGGGGCGGATTCGGTTGGCGTGGAGTCAGTTCCATCAGCCGTAATCCTAACGGGGCGACGGAAGAGTGTCAAAGGGATTGCGTGACTCGTTGTGTTCAGGGAGGTGTGGCCGGCGAAAAAGTGGAATCCCTGCAGAATTCAGAAATATGTTGACATCAATAGACATCAAAACACTTGCATGTGTGGGCCGCTTTGCGCCAGTATTCCCGCAATGATCATCGGTCGGGGGGATTCGCGGGCTGACCGATGTGGGAATGCGGATCATGCAGGGGGGGCAGATGATGCAGAACGTAACGAGAAACGCGGGGCTCTGGACAGTTGTATCGATTCTTGCGGGGACTTTGGTCTGGAGTGGGGGCTCGGCCTTCGGGCAGAGCGCAACGAAATCGGTGCCGCCGGACGGACCGGCCCAGATGGCCGTGCTGTACGCCCACGGGTTCAACGACGATGGCGCGGCATGGGGCACTGGGGAAATCGAACCGTGGTGGCTCCTCTTGAGTCAAGCGCGCAGTCGCTACCAGAACAATACCAACACGCCCAGCCGCTGGCTGGCGCATTACGGCATCGAAAGCTACGCCGTGCAATGGTCGGCCGCTTCACCGAACGAATACGCCGACCCCTATGCCACCGCTGAGGAGGGATTCGCCTGGCTCGCCGATGAAGCGCAGATGAAACGGGAGACGGACTGGATTGGAGGTACGCTCGCTTTGCACAATCGGGCGCGCCCCAGCTTCATGGACGTTTTGGCCACGCCCATCATGGACGTCGTCACGCCTGCCTATGCGCCTTTCGAGGCGGTACTCACGCTGCCATGGACGGTCTGGGCGCTCCCGCCTCCGGTCGATGTAGTGCAATCGGGGCGCAAAGCCTTCTACCTGATCGCGACGGCGAATCGCAATACCTACAACGACAGTGGCACCGTAGAGGATCAGGCAATCAACTTCCTCGATTTACTGCGCGATGAGCGCGAATCCGGTGAAAGACTTGGCGACTATCGACAAGTGAATATCGTGACCCACAGCAAGGGGTCGTTGACCACGCGCGCCATGCTGGCTATGGCCGAGGAGGCCAGCCGGGAAGATGCGGAGTATGTCGCCAATGTGGTCTACAACGCGCCTCCCTTTGCTGGTTCTTCGTTGACCGAACTGCTCAAGATGCTTTACGACCCGCCTGTCTTCCTTCGGAGCCATCTTGCCAATCCCTGGCTGGCGCAGACGTGGGACGAGTTGTTCTTCACGTTCGACCTGCCGAATCCGCGTCTGGGCGATCATGTTCGCGCGCTTCTGCGGGCCATGGGCGCGGCGTTTGGTGCGGATTGGGACGCCATCGAGGCGAACGATCCAAACATCCGGAACCAGATCGATCTGCTGAACGTTTTCGAAACGGAGGCAGCCATTCTTGCGACCCTCGCCACCGCCCCGCCGACCACGACGGCGGGAAGGGCCGGCATTGGCCTGGCCGGCCTCTTAAACACCGTGCGGCCGGTGATGACGGCGGCCATGGGCATCCCCAGCTTTCCAACGGCACGCGAAGATCTGCCCCCGGAAGAAGGCGCGAATTTCCTCGGGGCCTTTCCCAACAGCACGAACCAGGCCCAGTTCGTCAACATCGGGCTCTCCTCGCCGCTCTTCAGCCTGGCGCGCACGGCGCTCTGGCCGCCGCAATCCTATGCCGCAGTAGCCGCAACTCCTTCCTTGATCTACGACGTCGGCTCTCTCGTGGGAACCAGCAACGACACCTACGTTGCCTACGAAAGCGCGGCGATCCTGACGCAAACGGACGCGTTTGGGCCGCGCTACACCCTCCACGGCGTCTTTCCCACGCTGGACCATGGCGGAATGATCATGGAAATGCCGCTGCTCGCGACGAACTGGTTGTCGGTCTTTCTTGCCCCGCCCACAACCATGCACATGAGCGGCTCGATTGAAACCGTCTCCGACGCTGACCGCATCTACCGTGTGACCCCGGTGACCCTCTTTTCTTTCGAGTCTGCCAACTTCTCAACCAATGTAGGCACGTTCGCCATAGCAGTGGCTGCGTCTACACACCAATATCGCTTTATACCCCGATACGCGGACAACGCTGAACCCTCTCCCTGGGCCTCCATGTCGCCCGGCAGTAGCAATACGTTCGGCTCTGCTCTCTCTGCCGTCGGTCTTGGCGACGAGCCCGTCTACATGCAATGGCGGTCGCTCCAGCCAAATGGCGCCAAGGAGATGATCCGACAGGCCACCATCGTTATGGCGGGCGACCCACCGCAAGTGGTCAACACCGATATGCTCGGCTTCGCGAACGAGATCGTGCGCCAGGCGCCCGCGCGGCAGGGCTTCGGGCCCGCCATTCGCTCCGGCTTCTTCGAGAAGCTGCCCCACCGTACCGCGGATCTGCTTGCGATCCGGGCCGGGCCGGCGCCCGAGTGGATTCTGCGCAACCAATCCGGTAAAGCCTTCGTGGCCATCTTCGACAAGGTCGGCTCCGTGGATTATGCATGGAACGACCCCTCCATGTCTTCGTTCGCACGACGCGAGAACGTCAATGCCTTGTTCCTGGAACTCGCCGCCCTGAGCGACGGCGTGCACACCCTGACCTTCGAGCCGTTCACCCAGGTCGGCGCTATCGAGAACCGTGGACCGCGGCAGACGGTCCGTATTCTGATCGACAACACACCGCCCGAGCATTCTTTTGCGGGCCGTGTCGTGGACGCCATCGGCTTCCGTGTTGGCCCCGGCACGCCGCTGATTTACCGGTGCCATGACCTGGAGAGCGGCGGTGCTTCCGGTTCCATTCATGTGATTGGTTTCACCAACACCACCTTTGCGTCCGGCCAGCCGTTCCGCCTCGGCGAAACGGATCTCATCGACCAGATCAAGAGTGCGCCGGGCGGTTCGGCGCTGGTCGGCGGGTTCATCACCTTCCAGGCAGCGGCCACGGACCGTGTGGGGAATGTCTCTACAACAAACTTCCAAGCTTACTTCGACTTTACGCCGCCGACACTCACGAACCTCACGGCGGTTGGCGGCTTGCCGGTGGATGGCGGGTTCCGGGTCTTCACCAATGTTGTCGATCTCCGCGTGGATGTGCGCGACCCGAATACCTCGGAATACAGCGCGCCCCTGGCGTCCTTTGTGAATGCCGATACCGATGAGGCAGGCACCTCGGATCCATTCGTCTTCGACCAGACCGTTGGCGCTTTCGCCCGCTATACCGGATCCGTGGCAATTGCCCTGGGCACCAACGTGCTCCAGGTGGGCAGCGAAGACGTTTATGGAAATCTTGCGGTCGCCCCGCTCCTGCTGATCTACGACCGGCCGGATGCCTTCGACACCCTGCCGTTGACCGTGCTCTCGCCGCGTATCGACGACGTGACGAGCGATTTCTACGATGAAGAGGGCAATCCGACCAACATCACGGTGGGCGCCATTCAATCGGTCGCCTCCTCATGGGACGGTTCACGTTTTGTCTTCCAGTCCTCCGGCAATGCGTTCGTACCGGGCGACAGCAACCAGCGCGCAGACATCTTTCTCAGCGAAGGCGGCCGGATCCGCCGCGTCAACACCGGACCGAACGGTGAGCAGGCCCTGGGCGGGGATTCGCAGAATCCCGCCATTTCCGGCGATGGCCGTTACGTCTATTTCCGCAGCCGAGCCACTAATCTTGTTGCCGGAACGACCACCTGGAACCTGTACGTGAAGGAGGTAGACACGGGGCGTATTGCTGTCATCTCCCGCCACTTCAACGGCAACCCGATCAACCGCGCCACCAACACGGGCCTCAACATGGCGCCAACGCACAACGGGCGTTATGTCTTCTTCGACTCGCCCGCCGCCAGCTATGTGAACGGACTGACGCTGGGCAACAACTCGCGCGATATCTATATGGTCGACCTCGATCCGGACGGCAACGGGGACTATTTCGACGACAACTACGTCACCTACGCGATCAGTACCGTGACGCCCACGCTGACCGGCAACGATCTGTCGAGGAGCCCAAGCATCAGTGGTGATGGCCGTTATCTGGTCTTCATTACACAGGCCACCGATCTGCATCCTGACCTGGCGGCCACCGGTTCCACGCGGCACGGCATGATGATGAAGTTCCCGGGCAATAGCGAGGCGGGCACGCTGCATGTCGGCCTGACCAATCGGCTCATGTATGTGGTGAACCGCGAGTCGCTGGCGGGCGGCGCTGTGTTGGCAGAAGGTATCGAGGACATAGCGGTGGCGCCGGACGGCGATACGGCAGTGTTCCGCTCGCGCGGAAATGTGAACTTCACAGGGGACACGAATCTGACTAGCACCGGCATGGACGTGTACACGTCGATCGGCGAACGCTTCGGCACGGCGAGCATCAGCAACCGGATCATTTCCTGGCAGAGCCGCGGTGTAGGCAACACGCAGTCCTCCGTCCCCGCCGTAAATGGCTGGGGACAGCTCACCGTTTCCGCCGACCTCCGGCCCGCCGCCTTCCATAACAACAAGATTGCATGGGTCTCGGAGCACAACAACCTGATCTCAGGCGATAACAACAGTGTGGCCGACCTCTTCCTGGGCACCGCCGGCACGCTCGGTGTCATGTCGCTGAATCCTCCTTCGCCGAACTGGATTGCCTCCAACATCGTCAGTGGCGCCGCGGTGCTGGACGGCGGCCTCACGCCCTGTGGCCGCTATGCCTGGTGGGTCAGCCAACAGGAATACGTCGCGCCCTACTCCCCGACCGGGCGACAGCACCTCTACCTGCGCCGGATCGACCCGCCGATCACGAACGAACTCAACCTGACCCAGAGCGGCGAAGGAACCATCTTGAGCATGCCGCTCGGGAACGTTGCGCCCACCGGCACCACGGAATACCTCGATACCGACCGCCTCCTCTTCGCCGCCGCCCCGGCCACAGGCTGGCGCTTTACGGAGTGGCAGGGCGCCGACCGTGTCGAGGAAGGTGTGGCCGAGGTGAGCATGGTCACGAATCGTTCGTTACAGGCCACCTTCGTCGCGGCCGTGCCACCGACGGTCGCGCCGCTCACTATCACCACGCTGCAGAATCAGGCGAGTGCGCCGGTCGCGCCGGTCATTACCGATCCCGATCCTGACGAACAGCATACGCTCTCCATCGTCGGGCCGCCCGCGAAGGGCACGGTGCAGATTCTCGGCGACGCCTTCGTCTACACCCCCAACCCGAACACGCATGGAGACGATACTTTCACCTTCCAGGTCACCGATGCGTATGGACTGACCCTCGCCGCGCCGGCCACGGCGGATGTTGTCGTGTTGCCGGTCAATACGCCGCCCAGCGTGAGCAGCCTGACGCTCGACATCTTCGAGTCCGCGCAGGCCGGACCGTTCATGCCCGATGTTATCGATCCGGACGAAGGTGACGCATTCACGCTCTCCATCGTCACGCAGCCGACGCACGGCGCTGCCGCAGCCGATGCCAACGGCTTGTATTACACGCCGGACGCAGGATTTACTGGGTCCGATTCGTTCACGTTCCGGGTCACCGACCTGGCCGGCGACTCGGCCACGGCGCAGGTGCTCGTGAATGTGATTCCGTTGCCGGTGATCGCGGGTGTCGATCTCCAGATCGGTCCGGGCATCTTCGGATTCGGTGTGTCAAACCTGCCGCCGAACATCGGGTACACCGTGGAATTCAACACAAATCTCGTTACGGGCATCTGGGCGCCGGTTCCCCCGACGAACCAGTGGCCCGCCATCGAAGGGACGTTCGAGGATCTGCCGGTCGAGCCGTGGAAGACGTACCGATTGCGTTTCGAAGCGCTTCCGTAGCCTCCATTTCGATAACGGCAAAACAGAAGGGTTCGTGCTTCAGTGCAATTCGCCCCACAAGGGTTCCTGCAACTGTAGCTCAAGGTCGCGTACCTCGCTGCGATTGATCGCTTCCAGATCGTCGGCGACCTCGTCCCAGGAGCGAAGCCGTAAGGTAACCCGGTCGCCCGCGCCAAGGCCGGCGGCGGGTGTCCACCGGTTTTCGCGCATGCTCCAAAGGTAGACAACGGCCTCTTCGCCCGCGACGGCCCCGTCGGGCGAGCGCAGGTCAACGATGTGCAGGGAGCGAATGTGGTCCTGATAGGGAACCGAGCCCGGCGTGGGTACGGGCGTTGCTTCCACGATGCGTCCTTCGGCCAATCGCTCTTCGCCCAATGGGACGGTGAGGAAGCGTCGCTCTGTAATGCGTTCAGCCGGGCCGAGCGTCAGGTCGACCGGGGTCCAGTTCCCAACGGCCAGCTCGCGCGCCGCGAATTGCCAGACCACCACTTTCTTGCCCACCAACCGGTCCGTGCCGCCGCGCAACTGTTGCGAAAGAATACGGCGTGTGGCCACGGCCCCTGCGTCGTTTCGGATGATGGTGTCCAGGGGTCGGCGCAGGTGGTAGCTCATGCGCTCCGCGAGGCCGGCGGCACGGCCCCAGCCCATGCGCTCGTCCGCATAGATGTTGCTGAAGCTGTCGCCCAGCAGCAAGACCTCGGCGGCGGCATCGGGCCGCCACGGTTCACCGTTCGGGTCGAGCACTTCCCGGATCGACACGGTTTCGTTCGGGAAGAGGGGCCGTTGCTCCGGCAGGCGGAGCATACGGGCGATGTCGCCCTGGGCACTGACGACGGTTTGCCGCTCGCGGTATTCCGTGCCGCCCGGGTCCAGGCGCCCAACGATGCGCACGACGTCGGCAAGTTCTTCGGCGACCCGCTCCATGCTTTCCGGCAGCCAGTGGGTGTCGGTATGCAGATAGGTCGGGTCTCCCTCGGGGGCCGCTCGCGCCAGGAAGGGGGCGGCATCGAAGACGAAGAGCCCGGCGTCTTCCATGCGGCGCATGAACTCGGCATAGGAGCGGTTATGCAGGGGCTCTTGGTGTCCCACATAGTGGCGCGCCAGTTTTTCGGGATGCATGGTGGGTTTCACGGGGACGGGCACCAGAACCAGACGGATGTCGCGCTCGGCGAGTTGGTCGCGGAACTGGAGAATGGCGGGAATCGGGTCGGGATGAACCGGCTCCTGCCACTCGTTGCCTGCCGCGGCTCGCTGCCGCAGGACGCGCGGGTCGAGAAAGCCCGGCCCGACCACCGAATCGACGCCCGGCCGGAAGAAGAGCCAGCCGTCCCGGCCGAGATAGGCCTGTTCGTTGCCCAGGCCGGCATATCGGGTCATGAACCACTGCATCGGAGGCACCAGCCGCGCATCGAGGAAGGACTCTCTTTCGAGACGGTCTTCGTAGACGTCGATCTCCCGCAAGAGGAAGCGATTGACGGCGAAGACGCGGCTCCAGACGGGGCCGGATGCATCGCGGAAGATGGACGGGGTCTGGCGCAGGGCGCGCAGGAAGGTGAAGGCCTGCACGCGTACCGGGGCGCGAAGGTCGAGGAGCATCTGCAACGGGGCGACCCAGGCGAAGAGGGCGAGGAAGCCGATGACCAGCCACCTGGCGCCGCGCGCCGAGATGTCGGTGGAGCCGATCTCGATGCGGGCCGCTTCTTCGCGGGTCAGGCGCTGTGGTTTTTCGGGTTTCGCCATGGGGTCAGAAGATAAAATAGATGAACGGGTTGAAGGCCTGGGTGGTGAGCAGGACCAGCGAAATGAGGAGGAGCAGCAGGGACAGGGCGATCTTCGGGGCCGTCAGGCGCCTGGTCCAGTCCCACGTTTGCGGACAGCACCAGGTGACGACGGCGGCGAGCACCATGAAGAAGAGATAGTAGGGTTGATAGATGATGCCGCGAATGAGCCAGGCCTGCGGCTCGGGTGTGGCGAGGCCCAGCATGGCGGCGCAGTAGGCGAGGGCCGAGGGCAGGTCGGCGGCGCGGAAGAAGACCCAACTGAAGAGGACCAGCACGTAGGTGAGGGCCACGCGCACGGCGCCCGGCAAGCGGCGGTAGAGGGAGTCTTTGCCCTGGGTGCGCTCGAAGGCGAGCATGCAGCCGTGGATGGCGCCCCAGATGATGAAGGTCCAGGCGGCCCCGTGCCAGAGCCCGCCGAGCAGCATGACGAGCGCGAGATTGATATAGGTTCGGCCCGACCCCTTTCGATTGCCGCCGAGTGGAATATAGAGGTAGTCGCGCAGCCAGGTGGAGAGCGAGATGTGCCAGCGCCGCCAGAATTCGGTGATGGATTTCGAGAGGTAGGGGGAGTCGAAGTTCTTCGGGAAAGTGAAGCCGAGCATGAGGCCGAGTCCGATGGCCATGTCGGAGTAGCCGCTGAAATCGAAGTAGATTTGGAACGAGTAGGCGATGACGCCCACCCAACTGTCGAGCAGGGTGATGCTGGCGGCGTCGAAGACGACATCGGCCACTTTTCCGCAACTGTTGGCGATCAGCACCTTTTTGGCCATGCCGAGGGAGAAGAAGGCGACGCCACGCGCGAATTTGGTGAGGGTGTGTGAGCGTTCGCGGAGTTGATCGGCCACCTCCTGGAAGCGGATGATGGGCCCGGCCACAAGTTGGGGGAACATGGAAACGTAGCAGGCGAAATCGATGAAATTCCGGATGGCGCGCGCGTGCCCCCGGTAGACGTCGATGGTGTAGCTCATCGACTGGAAGGTGTAGAAGCTGATGCCCAGCGGCAGGGTGACGCGAAAGGCCAGGTCGAGGCTCCAGGCGGAGAGGCCGACGGCCTGCAGGAGTGCGTCATAGGTTTCGGCGGCGAAATTGAAATATTTGAAGAAGCCGAGCAGGGAGAGATTGGAGCAGACGGAGACGACGCAGGCGATGTGCTGGCGGCGGGTCCGCGGCCCGCGCTCGGCGAGCAAGGGCACCTCGCCGTCCGGGCGGCGGCCTGCGCCGAGTTGCTGGCTGATCACCAGGCCGCAGATGTAATCCACGAGCGTGGATCCGAACATGAGCACCATGAAGAGGGGATTCGCCCATCCGTAGAAGAGGTAGCTCAAGAGGGTGAGCACCAGATGCTTGCCGCGCCGGGGCACTGCGTAATAGAGCAGCAGGGCCACGGGCAGGAAGTAGAAGATGAAGAGATGCGAACTGAAGACCATGGAAGTGCCGCTTATACACAGCAGGGCGACGAGATGCCAGCCCCCAGGCGGGGGCGCCGGACGCGGACAGGGCTGATGCACGAACAGGCGTGGATCATTGGAAAGGAATGTCGAAGGACCCAAAGACCCACGTGTCTCGGCGTAGCGCGAACCGCGGAAACGGAAGCCTGAAAGAAGCCCGAAATCCGAATGTCGCGAAACAAAACGGTTTTCAACTGGCGCAAATTCCTGCGCTGACGGAGCGGCTCGGCTTTCCGAGCCGGATTAGGCGTGGTTCTTTGCACGGGGGGCGGACGCGGAACCAGGCGGGTTCAGGTGGGGTCGGGCGCGCGAATGGGATCGAAGCCGGGTTGCACGCGCAGTTGATAGCGGAGGGTCACATCGCCATGGGCGGGGATGGTGGGTGTCCAGATCAGGCGGCGGCCCTCGCGCTGGAAGGGCTGGCTGGAGCGTGTGACGTCCCAGGCGGTAACGGCTTCGGGAATCGCATGGACTTCGGTGCGCACGGACGAGTCGAGTTCGTTGCGCAGGCGGATCTCGTGGGTTTCTTCGAAGCTGCCGGTCGCGAGTCGTTCGGTGCCGAGATGTACATGGCGGACCGTGACCGATGCCGCGGGGCCGAGCTGGATCTGAATGCGTTCGCCGGTGGCCGTATGGGGGAGATGGCCGCGCTCGTGGAGGCGCATGCCGATGCCACCGAGATAGACTTCTGCCTCGCCGGGCGGCATGGCGAAGCCCAGGCCGGCGTCGGTTCGATTGTCGAGGATGACGAGCCGGTCGAGGGGCATGGCCGCGGAGCGGCTGGAAGTGAGGCGCTCCGGTGTTGCCAGATAGAGCCGTTGCGCGGGGGCGCGGCGCGTGGTGGCAAAGGCGAACTCGGTGACGGTGCGGGGCGCGATGTCGGTGCGCGGGTCGATGCGGTAGACGGGCGGGGCGGCGCCCGCGTTGGCGTCGGGCCTGGCGGGGTAGGTATGGGTCAGGGTGGTGAAGGGGGGAATCGCCAGCCAGCCCGCGCGGTGGCGGGGATCGGGTTTGCGCTGGTCATAGACGCCGAGCAGGGTAATGGCGGCGCCGGTGAAGAGCCGCTCGGTGCCGTTGGAAATGGCGATGCGCCCGAGGAGGTCGACGGAGACAGGTGCGTGTTCGTCGGCGATGTCGCCCCGCACTGCAAGTTGGTAGTGCGCCTCCCAGGAGAAGTCGCCGAGGAGATAGGTCAGGTCGAGCGATTCGGTGCCGGAGAGTGGACTGCGAAGGGTGCATTGCACGGCGGGCCGATCCAAGACGGTCGGGCGGGTTTCGGCGCCTTGCGCCATCCAGACGATGCGGTCGCCCGCGGGATAGAGGGACGGGTGGCGGGGCGAGGCGGGCCTCTGGAGGCGACGCCAGCTCAGGAGTTCGATCGGTACGCGGCGGTGCCGAATGGCGAGGGTGGAGAGATCGACGCTATCGGGTAAGCCCTCCACGATGAGTTGCTGCGTGCCGGGCCGTAAGGCGAATGGCCGGGTTTCGTTCACCAGTGCCCAGCCCTGGCCCACGCTCAGTGCGATGCGTGCTGACTCGGTCGCGGCCCGGGAGGAGACGGCGACGCGCCCCGGCGCATAGGCGAGGAGGAGGGCGGCACAGCAGGCGCGAAGGGAGGCATTCACTACCAGCGATATCGGACGGTGTAACTGATCTGCCGGGTGCCGCCCGCGGGTATGGTGGGCCGGAACTCGATGGTCTGCGGGGCGGTCTGCGTGAAATCGGTATCGGCACGCAGGATTTCGAAGGTGGGCCAGCGGTAGAGGTGCTCGACGACACGGATTTCGACCGCTTCGTCGGTATCGTTCTTGAGCTGGATCGAAAAGGTCTCGTCGTATTCCTGGAGGGGGCGAACTTCGCTGTAGCTGAGGCGTTCCCGTTCGCCGCTCAGGCCGCGGGCCGGGCCGACAATGACGTGCGCATGGCCGTTGGGCTCCACGGCGGCGATGCGATCGGCCGCGATGAGGTCCGCGACGCCGTCGGTGCCTCGTTCGTAGAGGCGGAACCGCCCGGCGGGCAGGGCGCGCCCGAGGCCATAGCTTTCGATGTTGTGGAACTCGACATGCGTCTCGACGCGGCTATGCGACTCGGTGCCGTAGTTCCAGTCGTTGCGGCGGTGGCGACGGAAGCGATCGAAGAGCACCCCGTCATACACGTGGAAGCGGGTGACCGGCAGGTTCTCGACGCGGGCATATTGGAGGTAGACGGTTTCTTCCTGTGCCAGGTCGACGGGCTGCTCGAAATCGTAGACCGCGCTCGGGGCCGCCGCCGTGGCGAGTCGTTCGAAAACCGGTTCGCTGCCGCGATAGCGATATCGTAACGGCCCGCCGCCGCGCAGGGTCGGGTCAGCGGCCGCGAGGGGGCGCTCGATCGAATCGGCCCGCGGCAGGACCGGCGGAGCCTGACCCCGCTCCGTGGCCACGAGTCGCAGGCGCGCGCGCTCGAAGGCGCCACCGGACCGGTTCTCGACGCCAATACGGATGGAGAGCCATGCCTCGCGCGCGCCGGGGGCCAGATGCATTTCGTAGGCGGCCTCCCAGCGCAGCCCTTCAACCAGGTAGGAGAGGCGAAGCTGTTGGGTGGCTTCTTCGGCGGCTTCGATTTGCCAGCGCAGCGTAGGTTCGAGATAGGCCCGGTTGACCGCGTCGGGAAAGGAGATCTGGCTGACGGCGCTGGGCTGCAGATACAGCACGGCCGCACCGTCGGGGCGGCGGAGCGCGAGCGCGCCGGCCTCGTTGGCGCTTGGGAGACCGGCAAGAACGCCTTCCACGCGACCGGCCGGTGAGGTGACTTCGACGGAATGGCCCAGATAACGGCGCAACAGCAGAGATGGGTCGGAGAGATCGAAGAGAAAGCGCTGCTGCAACACATCGAGCGGCTGCCGCTCCGTGATCGGCGTCAGCGATACGGAGGCCGGGTCGAGCCGTGCGGGCAGTGTGCGCAGCGCCACCTCGTTACGGCCGCGTTGCAGATTCACCGTGCGCAGCTCGGCAACCTGGGCGAGACCGCTGTCATGAATGGTCAGGGTGGCACCACGCGGGGGGGACGCGTCGATGACCGCCTGGCCGTGCGCGGCCAGGGCCGAGAGCGCGAGAGAGCCGGCGAAAACGAAGCGAAGGCAGCAGTGGGAACTGAGGGATGGGCAACCGTTCATCCCGATACCCTACACGTTCTCCTCGAAGTTGTCAGCAGCGGGGAAGGGCATTGGGCAGGGCTGATTCTTCCGGTATTTGCAGGGTATTCGATCCACTCGCTCTTCTGAATTGATAGAGAGATCAGCGCGTACGAGTAGGTGTACGAGCACGGGGGGGCGAATGACGAAACAGATTCCGCCATGTGAACCTGATCGCTTATCGAGCGGGAGTAACTACTCGTACTCGTACACCTACTCGTACACTCGAATCTCATCGAACGCCACCAACACAAATCAGCAATTCTCAGTGTGGCCCTTGCCGCCTGAAGGCGGGACTACAAACGGGCGAAAACCCGGCGGAAAACCGTTCGTAGTACCTGCTTCAGCAGGCCCAAAGGACCCGTTCTGGGCCATACTGAGAATTGCTGAACACAAATGCCCAGCGATTGCGGGAACGGCTTGGATCATGTATCCTTCCGTGGGTTGTCGAAAAGCGCAGTTTTCGAAAGGAGGAAAGGCCGTGTTTGTTTTTCTATTCGTCCTGGTGGGCGTTCTGCTGGCTATGGGTGCCCTGTGCGTGCTTTGGCTGATCCCCGACGAAAAGCTGGGGCGCGGCCCGAGATTGATGATGGTGCTCTTCGCTGGCGCGCTGTTCGTTTTTCTGTTGTGGGTCTTCTTTTTCGCGCGGCACGCGGCGCCCCAGCCGATGCCTATGCCTTGATGCCCACGGATGAACCCTGTCCGGAAAGCAACATATCCGGGGCGGGTTTCCCCGCGCCCGGATATGCCGCAACGTTTCGGATCAGGATCGCTTACTTCATAAAGAGCATTTCCTGGTAGGTGGGCAGTGGCCAGAAGTCGTCGGCCACGATGCCTTCGAGTGAGTCGACCGCGGCGCGCAGTTTCTCCATGGCGGGGAGAATGGCATCGCGACACCAGTCACAAGCGGCCTTCGGTTCTTCGGGCGCATCCGTCTTGGCTTTGGCCAGAGCAGACACCGCGCCTTGCAAATCGCGGACAAGTGTCGTGATCGCCTGCAGGGTTTCCGTATCGCCATCGATGCCAACCGCTTTCAATGCACTCACGCTTTCGGCGAGCTCGGTCTGGAACCGGACCGCGGCGGGAAAGACCAGGGTGCGGGCGATTTCCAGCATGAGGTTCGATTCGACATTGATGGTCTTGATGTACTGCTCGGCATAAACCTCGTAGCGGCTGTGCGTTTCGCGCGGGGAGAGGATGTGATACCTGCTGAGCAGCTCCACGACGCTGTCGTCGATCAGTACCGGCAAGGCCTCGGCGGAGGTCTTCAGATTGGGCAGGCCACGGCTGGCGGCCTCCTCGTGCCACTCGGCGGAGTAACCGTCGCCATTGAAGATGACGGTATGACACTCGGCGTAAACCTCCTTGACGAGCTCGCCGACGGCCGCGCCCAACGCTTCGGGCGAGGAGGTGTCGGACTTCTCGAGGAAGCTGGCGCAGTAGTCGAGGGAATCGGCCATGACCGCATTGAGGGCGACGAGCGGGCCGGCGATCGACTGGCTGGAGCCGACGGCGCGGAACTCGAAGCGGTTTCCGGTGAAGGCCATGGGGCTGGTACGATTGCGGTCACCCGAATGCTTCGGGATCGGCGGGAGCACATCGACGCCCAGGTTGAGCAGGTCCTTCTTCGCCTTGACCGCCTTGCCTTTCGCGATCGACTCGACGATCTCGGTGAGTTCGTCGCCGAGGAATACGGAGAGGATCGCCGGAGGCGCCTCGTTGGCGCCGAGGCGGTGATCGTTGGAGGCGCTGGCCACAACGGCCCGCAGGAGCGGCGCCCACTTGTACACGGAGCGGAGCATGGCGGCACAGAAGACGAGGAACTGGACATTGTCCGACGGCGTCTCGCCGGGGTCGAACAGGTTCCCCGCCACGGATGAGCCCATCGAGTAGTTCAGGTGTTTGCCCGAACCGTTTACGCCGGCAAAGGGCTTCTCGTGAAGCAGGCAGGCCATCCCGTACTTCTCCGCGACACGACGCAGCGTCACCATGATGAGCTGCTGGTGGTCGGTGGCGACGTTGGCGTATTCGAAGACCGGCGCGATTTCGTACTGGCTGGGGGCCACTTCGTTGTGCCGGGTCTTGACGGGGATGCCGAGCTTGAAGCACTCGCGCTCGCTCTCGAACATGCAGGCCAGCACACGCTCGTGGATGGCGCCGAAGTAGTGGTCGTCGAATTCCTGGCCGCGTGGCGGCGGCGCGCCAAAGAGCGTGCGCCCGGCGTTCAGGAGGTCGGGGCGAGCATAATAGAAGCTCTTATCGATCAGGAAATACTCCTGCTCCGGTCCGGCGGTAGCGGAGACAAATTCGCCATCGTTTCCGAAGAACTTGAGGACGCGCTGCGCCTGCTTGTTCAGGGCCTGCATGGAGCGCAGGACCGGCGTCTTCTTGTCGAGCGCCTCGCCCGTCCAGGAGACGAAGGCGGTGGGGATGCAGAGCGTTGTGCCGTTCGGGTTTTCGAGAATGTAGGCCGGGCTGGTGACGTCCCAGATCGTGTATCCGCGGGCTTCGAACGTCTGCCGGATACCGCCCGACGGAAAGGAGGAGCCGTCCGGCTCGCCCTGGATCAGGGTCTTGCCTTCGAACTCGGCGATGGTTCCGCCTTCGCCGTCCGGGCTGAAGAACGAGTCATGCTTTTCGGCAGTGAGGCCGGTCAGCGGGTAAAAGACGTGGGCGTAGTGGGTGGCGCCGCGTTCCAGAGCCCACGACTTCATTTCCGCCGCCACGGCGTCGGCGGTGGTCAGGTCAAGCGTGGCGCCCGACTCGATCGTCTGCTTCAGCGACTGGTAGACATGCTTGGGTAGCCGCTCCTTCATCACCGCGAGACTGAAGACGTTGATACCGAAAAGGTCGCTGGTTGGGACCTCCTGAAAAGGAATCGCCTTTTCCACCGGGTCCTGGTTCACAATTTTGGCAATGGCCTCAAGCCGAACTGAATTTCCACTCATCTGTATGCTATCTCCTCATGCTATGGTTCCACACAAACGCCGCTCCGTTAGCTTTTTCCATGCCAGCCGGGCGCGTCAGGGACGCGGTATAACTCGCAATCATTTGCGGGAAAGACGGTTGCGCCTAAACATTAAAAACAGGCTTTTCGTGTTTTGCGCTCAGAGAGATACGCAAACGTCGCTTAAAACCATTTAAGATACAATAATGTAGTTGAAGACGTGTGCGTAGTGGTGGCAAAGGGGGTTGGTGTTGAGCCAAACGGTACTTCGCATCGTTCTGGTAGCCTTGCAGGCGGCTCTTGTGTTGGGACAGTTGCAGGGTATTCGATCCAAAGGTTGCGGCTCAGCGAGCCTGCCCCGGCTCCGTGGACATCGGGGACGCTTCGCCCTACCTTCCCGCTCAAGTGTCAGGTGGGTAGGGCGAGCCGTCCCCGGTGAGCCGCAAAGATGCCACCCGGAATTAGCCTTGTTTTAGTGCCATTCAGGGCAGCAGAGGGGCGCCGTATCGCGTTCAGGAGGCGAAGATGCCGGAGGAGACTTCTTCGGCCAGCTCTTCGGCGGCTTCGCGCGCGAAGAGCTTGCGCTGCTCGGAGTCATCGAAGAGGAACACATCCTGGCCGTCGGCCCAGGCGATGCTGATGTCGCGAATGCCGATCCAGGCAAAGAGGCTTTCGATCTGCGTGGTGAGCGAATCGCGCTCGTCGCCCTCTTTGTAGGCGCCGCCGGATGCCACCAGCAGCACCATCTTCTGGATCTTGTGCTTTGGTAAAATGCCTTTGTCTTTGAGGACTTCGAAGGCGCGGCCCGGTGTGAAGACCTGGTCGATCCATGCCTTCAGGATGGCCGGGACGGAAAAGTTCCACATGGGCAGGGTAAGCACCAGCACATCGGCACCGTTAAAGACGACCGACTGCAGATCGGCATATTCGAGATGGGTGAGTTCCTCTTTGGTGGCGGTATAGCCGTCGATGTAGACCGGGAACCAGGAGCCCCGAATGGCGTCGTAGCTGAGGAAAGGGGGTGGATCCTGGTAAAGGTCGACATTGGTGATTTCCGCGTCGGGGTTCAATTCGACCAACTTGGCGAAGAAGGCCGCGGCGAGTTGCTTGGAGGCCGACTCGCTGATGGGTTTCGGATTGGCGCAGACATGCAAAATATTCACTACATTCTCCCGGCCTGGGGCCCTATGTTCTTTGCGGCGTTTTGGTGCCGATTCGTTGGTTGTTTTCTGCTTAAAGGCCCGTGGTTCTACAGGTTCCCGGCTCAGATGACAACACGATTGATGCGCGGATCGACCAGCTTGGCCAGGTAATCCCGCAATTCCCGGTCGTAATCGGCATCAATTCCGGACCGGACGAGCTGGCGGTGCACCTGGGCGAGGCCGTTGGTCCCCGCTTCCGCGTCGGTGCTGTCCTGGTAGCGTTTATCGGGGTCGGGATGCAGGAACATGCAGAGCATACGCATCAGTTCCTCGTTCTCGCGCACATATTCCGGCACCAGGGCCGGCAGGCGGTCCAGGAGCGTCAACTTGTAGGCATAGAGTTCCTTTTCGGAGCGCAGCTCGCGCGGAACCGGACGCTGCCCGCTGAGCAACTCGATGGCAATGAGGCCCACACTATAAATATCGGAGGTGCGGCGGCTGGTCTGGCGGCGATGGACCTCCGGGGCCATGTAGGAGGGGGTTCCGACGAGAAAAGAGACCTTTTCGTCCACCATCACGGCGCGGCCGTAGTCGATGACCTTAATAAAGCCGTTCCTGTCCAGCATGACGTTGGAGGGCTTGACGTCGCAGTGCATGAACCCGCTCTGATGCAGGCTTTCCAGGCCCCGCAGAATGCCGCGCAGGATATGGATGGCGACCCCGGGCTGAATCGCGGTCCGGCCATCCATCTGTTTAAAGATGACATCGGTGAACCGGGCCCACTCCTCCGGTGTCGAGGCATGCCGCACGCGGTCCAGATGCAGCCCCTTCAGCAGGTGGGATCCGTCCATGCCGTCGATGGCCTCCATCTGCACATATCCGATGCCATTGACCTCGTCGTAGCTCTCGCGAGAGACCAGGTAGGGGCTTCGCAACGATTGCATCTGCGAAATCTGGGAGGCAATGCGCCCCATATCGGTCCAATACTTCCTGGCCGAGGGATAGATGCCGGGATCGTAGACCTTGATGGCATGTCGCGTCAGGCAACCGCGCGCGCCCTGTCGAATGCCGAGAAAGACGACCCCCTGCCGCCCACGCCCCAGTTCGGCCAGGAACTGGAAGGCCACGGGATAATAGATGGCGCGCGCCCGCAGGACGGCGCGATATTGTTCCACCAATTGCGCGCGGCCGAGCCCCTGAATCTGGAACTCCTCCGAACCCGATTCGTCGATCTCGCGGTCCGTAAGGGTCCGCGCATCCAGATCCACGGAGATATCGGTGAGTTCTACCCGCGTGGTCTCTTGCAAATCGTTGTCTTTTCCCGTATCCATGCCGATCCCGCACGTCCCGGTGTGAACCCGGAACATCGTCGCCTTTCTGTTGTGCGCTAGCGTCTGACCTAAAGAGTCAAACGAGGCAAGGCAGAAGTAGGTACATCACCGGAGAGCCGAGTCGAGTCCATTTCCATGAGTTTTGAGTTATACGACGTAGCGGTGATCGGCGGCGGGATCGTGGGGCTTTCCTCGGCCCTGGCGCTGGCCTGCCGCTCGGGCCTTCGCATTGCGGTGCTGGAGGCGGAACCGCGGGTGGCTACGCATCAGACTGGGCACAACAGCGGTGTGATCCATTCCGGACTCTATTACAAGCCGGGCTCCTTGAAGGCGCGAAACTGTGTGAGGGGCCGTGAGCAACTGCTGGCATTCTGCGCCGAACATGGGGTGGCCCACGAAGTCTGTGGCAAGGTCGTTGTCGCCACCCGCCCAGCCGAACAAGCGATGCTCGACGAACTGGCCAGGCGCGGTGCCGCGAATGGGCTTCAGAACATAAAACTTCTCGACCAAGCGGCGCTACGCGAGTTGGAGCCCCACGCTGCGGGGCTTGCCGGATTGCACGTGCCTCAGACCGGCATCGTCGATTTTGTCAGCGTCGCCAACGCGATGGCAGAAGAACTGCGGCAGAAGGGTGGGGCGGTCCATACGCAGGCCGCGGTCAACGGCGTGGTTCGTGACGGCGGCGAGTTCCGCCTGCTCGCCTCGCGCGTCGAAGTACGTGCACGCAACCTCGTCAACTGTGCCGGCCTACAGTCGGACCGCATCGCACGGCTCTGCGGTCTCGACCCCGAGGTGCGGATCATTCCGTTCCGGGGCGAGTATTATCGGCTCAAGGCTGGGCGCCGTGCCTTGGTACGAAACCTGATTTATCCCGTGCCCGACCCGCGCTTTCCTTTTCTCGGCGTGCACCTCACGCGCATGGTCGATGGCGAGGTCGAGGCAGGCCCCAACGCCGTCCTGGCTCTGCGCCGGGAAGGCTATCGTCGCTGGCATTTCTCCACCCGCGACACGCTCGAAATGTTCGCGGATCCCGGGTTCTGGCGCATGGGCCTGAGATATGGGGCAGTGGGTCTTCGCGAGATGGCCCGTTCCTTCAGCAAGCGGGCCTTCCTGCGCGACCTTCAAAGGCTCGTGCCGGACCTGTGCGCCGATGACATCGAGCCGTGCGGCGCAGGCGTGCGCGCCCAGGCCGTGGACCGGCAGGGGAGACTGGTCGACGACTTTCGCGTGATCTGCGCCGAGCGAATGGTGCATGTGCTCAATGCCCCTTCTCCCGCTGCAACCGCCTCGCTCTCGATCGGGGCGTATATTGCGGAACTCGCACAAGACGCTTTCGGGTGGACCCCATGAAGCCACAGACCGAATTCATGGAAGACGAATCGCGGCTGGGCTCCGGGAAGTCGGACGGGTCGGACAAGTCCGACGCGTCCGACATGTCTGACAAGCTCGGGGCGCACGACATCGCAACCTTTCGCAAAAAGCACTTCCCGGAGGTCGGCGACGAGCTCTGGAACGACTGGCGCTGGCAGCTCCGCAATCGGTTTCGCGACATGGAGGGGCTGTCGCGCGTCTTCCGCCTTTCCCAGGCCGAGCGGGCAGCGGTTGCCCGCCGCGCGGGTCCGTCGCTGCCGGTCGGTATTACACCCTACTACGCCTCACTCATTCCCCCGAACGACCCCGACGACCAGTTACGGCGGACGATGGTGCCCCGGCTCCAGGAGTTTGACATACAGCCTTGGGAGCGCACCGACCCCCTCGGCGAAGAGGCCCACAGCCCCTTGCCCGGCCTTGTGCATACCTACCCCCACAAAGTCCTCTTTCTGGCCACCGACTTCTGTGCCACCTACTGTCGCTACTGCACACGCTCCCGTATGGTCGGTGCCGGCGAGTTCCTGCCCGACAAACATCTCTGGGAGCAAGCCCTTCGCTACATCAGGGAGCACACCGAGATTCGCGATGTCCTCCTCTCCGGCGGGGACCCGCTGATCCTTGCCGATGACCGGCTCGAGTGGCTCCTCTCCCGGTTGCGCACTATTCCGCATGTGGAGATTATCCGCATCGGCAGCAAACTTCCCGCCGTCTTGCCGCAGCGCGTTACACCCGCTCTTGCCAGGCTGCTCGGGGCATACGCGCCGCTCTGGCTGAGCCTCCACTTCACGCACCCGCGCGAGTTGACCCCCGAGAGCGCGCTGGCCTGTGGGCGTCTTGCCGACGCAGGTATTCCGCTCATGTCGCAAACCGTTCTCCTGGCCGGTGTCAATGACGACTCGGAGACCCTGGCCGATCTCTTTCAGGGCCTGCTGCGTCTCCGCGTGAAGCCTTATTACCTGCACCAGTGCGATCCCGTCGCCGGTTCCTCGCATTTCAAGACATCGGTCCAGCACGGTCTTCGGCTGCTTTCCGGTCTACATGGACGCCTCACCGGCTATGCGATTCCGCACTATATGATCGATGCCCCTGGCGGCGGCGGGAAGGTTCCCGTTTCGCCGAATCATGTCGTGGGCCGGGATGGCAACGACTTGCTCCTGAGCAACTATCGCGGCGAGGTCTACCGTTATCCCGATCCCGACTTGACCTAATCTGAACTTGAAGCCGCCCGGCGCGGCGCCTAATGTGGTCGGAGCAGGAGCAGCACATGAGCGGCGCACCGGCCATTTCACCCGACTCGCACTACACATGGGACGACTATGTGACATGGCCCGAGGGTTCCCGCTGGGAACTGATCGGCGGCCAGCCCCTCGCAATGTCACCGAGCCCGGTGACGCGGCATCAGGACATTCTCGGCGCCCTTCACGCCCAGATGAGGCCGTTCTTCAGGGGAAAAGGCTGCAAGGTGTACCCCGCGCCCATGGATGTGAAGCTCTCTGACGAGGACGTGGTTCAGCCCGACCTGGTTGTGGTCTGTAATCCGGAGCAGATCCAGAAGCATATCGAAGGGCCGCCGTCGCTGGTTGTGGAGATTCTCTCCGAGTCGAGCCTGCGCCATGATCGTGTGGTGAAGACGGAGCTGTACGCCCGCTTCGGCATTGCGGAATACTGGATCGTCACGCCGTTCCCCAGCGTGGTGGAGGTGTACCAGTTGCAGGGCGACCGATACCTGCTCTGGAAGGCCTTCGGGCGCGAAGATACGCTGAAGAGCCCCGGCTTTCCGGAGTTGGCAATCCTCCTCAAGGAGGTTTTCGACTTCCCCCTCGAGCCCCACGAAAGAGAGTTGCTGGTGGTCAGAGAGCCGCCGCCCTCCTACGCGCGCCGGCTGTCCTGACATTCGTGGTTCGTCTCCGGAGGGCGCTGTTGAACTGGAGGGCGGAGTTTTATGAGACCGTCCGCGCCCGCGTCGTATCCGCTCACGGGCTCGTATAACTCGCCCCTCCACTCCAGACCAGACCCGCACCATGGAGGGCGGAGTTACACGACGCCGTCGTTGCCCGAGTCGCATCCGCCCGCGGGCTCGTATAACTCGCCCCTCCACTCCAGACCAGACCCGCACCATGGAGGGCGGAGTTAAACGACGCCGTCCGCGCCCGAGTCGTATCCGCTCGCGGGCTCGTATAACTCGCCCCTCCAGCCTGGACGGGTGTAGAACTGAATGGCACTAAATTAAGGCCGTTTTCGGAGGGCGACTATGCGGCTCACCGGGGACGGTTCGCCCTACCCACGAGGCACTTGCGCAGGAAGGTAGGGCGAAGCGTCCCGCTGAGCCGCAGCCTTGATTTAGTGCCATTCGGTATAGAACTGGAGGGCGGAGTTACACGGACGTGAGTCCCCCCGTTGCCACGTGAGCCGCGCCGCGTGGTCACGTTCCGCGACACGCGGTCACGTGATTGGCCGCGGCAACGTGGCCTCACGCGGGTGGG